>JANPNY010000234.1:0-9489 GCA_031427745.1 Chitinophagaceae bacterium
GAGTTGCCGGATAAAATTGTTTTGTTAGTAACCTACAGCGAACCAGGTATGAGAGGCGATACGGCAACCAAAACTTTAAAACCAGCAACTGTAGAAACGGGGGCGACAGTAAACGTTCCGCTGTTTGTAAACGAAGGCGAACTAATTCGTGTAAATACAAAGACGGGCGAATATGTAGAGCGGGTAAAAGAATAATTTATAATTTTTATACCAAAAAGGTCAGCTTTTTAAAAAGCAGACCTTTTTCATTTTGTGCAGTTTTTAATGAAAATTGCCATTTTTCGTCTGTTTTCGATCATATTTATATCAAAAAGGGCTGTTTTCTAATTTTTTATTTTAGAAATAATTGTAGGTTATGAAAAATCATTCCCTATCTTAGCCGCCCGATTGTAAAAACCTTTTAACACTTCAAAGTCATGGACATTAAACAAATCCAGGAGCTGGTAAAGCTCATCAATAAAACCAATATTGGCGAAATCACCATCGAAGAGGAAGGTGTCAAAATCACAGTAAAACAAAAGAAGGATCCGGTACAGCATATTATTCAGGGTGGGTATGCTAATTCCGGGCAGGCATTTACGCCTGCGGCTGCAGCAGTGCCTGCACCGACGGCGCCATCAGCACCTGTACCTGTTGTTGCTGCAAAAGCTGATAACCTGATTACCATTAAAAGTCCGATGATTGGCACTTTTTACCGCCAAAGCGGACTAACCAAACCCATTTTTATAAATGTGGGTGACGAGGTGGTTGTGGGTAAAGTAGTCTGTATAATAGAAGCCATGAAACTATTTAATGAAATTGAAAGTGAAGTGAGTGGGAAAATAGTAAAGGTGTTGGTTGAAGATGCCAGCCCGGTAGAATATGATCAGCCGTTGTTTTTGGTGGAACCGGCTTAATAAGTAGAAATTAAAAAGTCAAAAGTCAAAAACTCACCAAACCTTTCTTTAATTTTTAATTTTCAATTATTTACTGTGTTTAAAAAGATATTAATTGCCAATAGGGGAGAAATTGCCCTTCGTGTTATACGAACCTGCAGAGAGATGGGTATTAAAACGGTAGCGGTTTATTCCACAGCCGATAAAGATAGTCTGCATGTTAAGTTTGCAGATGAAGCAGTATGTATTGGAAAGCCCGCCAGTGTTGATTCTTATCTCAACATTCCCTTTATAATGGCGGCTGCCGAAATTACCAATGCCGATGCTATCCATCCTGGTTATGGCTTTTTAGCTGAGAATGCCAAGTTTGCACAAATTTGCGCAGAAAGTGGTATCAAGTTTATAGGGCCAACGCCCGATATGATCAATGCCATGGGCGATAAAATTACCGCCAAGCAAACCATGATTGCTGCCGGAGTGCCGGTAGTACCTGGTGTAGATGGCCTGTTAGAAAGTGTAGAACATGCAAAAAAATCGGCTGCAGAAATAGGCTACCCGGTAATAATGAAAGCAACTGCAGGTGGTGGTGGAAAAGGAATGAGGGTTGTATGGAAGGAGGAGGATATTGAAAAAGCTCTTGACGCTGCAAAGACAGAAGCTGCAGCCTCTTTTAAAAATGATGGTATCTACATGGAAAAATTTGTAGAAGAGCCACGCCATATTGAAATACAGGTTGCGGGAGATCAGTTTGGGAATGTATGCCATCTTAGTGAACGGGATTGCAGCATCCAACGCCGTCACCAGAAATTGGTGGAGGAGTCCCCATCTCCCTTTATGACGAATGAATTAAGGGAGCGCATGGGAGAGGCAGCAATTAAAGCAGCGAGTGCCATTAATTACGAAAGCGTTGGAACAGTAGAATTCCTGGTAGATAAGCATCGCAATTTCTACTTCATGGAAATGAATACCCGTATACAGGTGGAACATTGCGTAACAGAAGAAGTGGTGAATTTCGATTTGATAAAAGAACAAATAAAAATTGCAGCCGGACATAAAATCAGTGGCCAGAATTATTATCCCACCATGCATGCCATTGAATGTCGTATTAATGCAGAAGACCCATACACCGATTTTAGACCTAGTCCCGGAAAAATTACAGTACTTCATACACCCGGCGGACATGGAGTACGTGTTGACAGCCACGTATACGCAGGCTATGTAATTCCTCCTTATTACGATAGCATGATTGGTAAATTAATTACCGTAGCCCAAACACGTGAAGAAGCCATCGATACCATGTACAGGGCTTTAAGTGAATATGTTATTGAAGGGGTAAAAACTACTATTCCATTTCATTTACAATTAATGAAGAATGAAGATTTCAGGAGTGGAAATTTTAATACTAAGTTTTTAGAAAGTTTTGTTTTAAAGTAACAGACTTCCATTATTTTATTGGGAGAGAAGAAACGGAAACCCAGGCGGCAACTGTTTTTTCTCTTTTTTTTGGGTTATCCAATAAAATATAACCTGTTGGTATATGATTACTAAACCTGCGATATTCAAATCAACTATTGCGTAATAGTTTCGGATGCAGTTGATGGTTTGCCAAATTTGCTTTGCTCAACAAATGGCTGTTTATTTTTAAATCGCACCAGGTATAAATTATCAAACTCATTCGGTGGAATATTCTCTTGCGGAAAATCGGTAACACCCAGCTTAAGAATAATTTTTTGCATGATATTGCTGTGAGAGATAATCAGGATAGGCTTGTTCCAGTCGTGGTTTTTTTCAATGGCATTAAACAAATCGGTACAGGACACATCTGCAATATAGTGCACGGTATCAATACCAGCTTGTAAAAACATACTATCAGCAGTTTGTTGGGTTCGTTTAAACTGAGATACATAAACTCTTTTGATTCTTTTGTTCTTCAACGTACGCATTAAATCGCCGGCTCTTAAATTTCCTTCTGCTGTAAGTAACGGATCTTCGCCCGGTTGCTTCTCTGCGTGACGTACAATATATATTTTTGTTTGATTACCAATGGCAGGTAGCGACTGAGCATTTAAAAAATGGGCAAAAGTTATTGCCAATAACAAAATAAATAGGTTTTTTATCGCTGATTTTTTTAATTGGACTTTCATTGCTTGTTTCATTTAGGGAATAATTACGACATCTGAAAAATAAACGATTAATTTACAATTTTAGTTTGTTGGTTAAACTACGCATTATAAAATGGAAACCCAATCAACGTGGCATTAATCGCCAATTACAATTTATAGCTTCATTTTCGCTATTTTGCATAGGTTTAAAATTAGGTTTTTTGTTTAAATACGAACTCACTGGTAACAGCGAATTTTATTGTTTGTAGCCGGGAAAAAATCCGCTTTATTAATTAACTCCCAATCAACTTTTAAATAGTTTACTTATGTGCGGAATAGTAGGATACACAGGTCCAAGGGAAGCTTATCCCATTGTAATAAACGGACTAAAACGACTCGAATATCGTGGCTATGACAGCACCGGTGTTGCGCTGCTCAACAAGGGCTTAAAGGTTTACAAAAAGAAAGGCCGTGTGGCGGATCTTGAGAATTTTATCATTGGAGAAAATCTTCATGCTAATATTGGCATAGGCCATACACGGTGGGCTACACATGGTGAGCCTAACGACAGAAATGCCCATCCGCATACTTCTGCAAGTGGAAAGCTGGCCATGATACACAATGGCATTATAGAAAACTATGCACAGATAAAAAAGGAGCTGCTTAATAAAGGTTATCATTTTACCAGTGATACCGATACAGAAGTATTGCTGAATTTTATTGAAGACATAAAACAGAATAATGAATGTAACCTGGAAGAAGCGGTAAGAGTAGCACTAAAAAGAATTACTGGAGCTTATTGTATTTTACTGATTGACGAGGATACACCCGACACAATTATTGCAGCAAGGAAAGGAAGTCCGCTGGTAATTGGCGTTGGTAAAGGGGAACATTTTTTGGGCAGCGATGCCACACCCATGCTGGAATACACCAAGGAGGTTGTTTATGTAAATGATTACGAGCTGGCTATTGTAAGGCCCGATGAACTTATTCTGAAAAACCTGGGTAACGAAAAAATAACTCCTTTTGTAACCAGGTTGGATATGGAACTGGCTGCAATTGAAAAAGGCGGCTACGAACATTTTATGCTGAAAGAAATTTTTGAACAGCCAAGCACTATTTATGATTGCCTTCGTGGCCGTTTAGACGCTGCAGCCGGGCAAATAAAAATGAGTGGGGTAGATAATAATATAGAGGCATTTAAAAATGCCAGCCGCATCATCATTGTTGCCTGCGGAACCAGTTGGCATGCAGGTTTGGTGGCCGAATATGTAATTGAAGAGTTGTGCCGCATACCGGTTGAAGTGGAGTATGCATCGGAATTCAGGTACCGAAACCCGATTATCAACAAAGGTGATATCATTATTGCCATTTCGCAAAGTGGGGAAACTGCTGACACACTCGTCGCTATCGAAAATGCAAAGAAACAAGGCGCCATTATTTTTGGAATAGTAAACGTAGTGGGTTCTTCTATTGCAAGAATGAGTAATGGTGGAGCATATACACATGCAGGGCCCGAAATTGGCGTTGCAAGTACCAAAGCTTTTACAGGGCAATTGGCCGTGCTTATGATGATGGCTTTACAAATTGGTAAAGTTCGTGGTACGATAAACAATGAGCTTTTCAGCCAGTTATTATATGAATTGGATGCCGTGCCGGAAAAAGTAGAAGCCCTGCTGAAAAATGCTGATCAACTTAAAATTATTGCAGAAAAATACAAGGACGCAACAGATGCATTGTTTCTTGGTCGTGGTTATAATTTCCCCATTGCTTTGGAAGGCGCTTTAAAATTAAAAGAGATTTCTTACATACATGCAGAAGGCTATCCGGCTGCAGAAATGAAGCATGGCCCTATTGCATTGGTAACAGAAATATTGCCAGTGGTATTTGTGGCAACCAAAGATAGCTATCACGAAAAAATTATTAGTAACATGCAGGAAATTAAGGCCAGGAGAGGAAAAGTAATTGCCATTATTACAGAAGGAGATGAAGTAATTCCAACATTAGCCGATGATGTGTTTTTTGTACCGCCGGCACACGAAATAATGGCGCCCCTGCTTAGTTGTGTTCCATTACAACTGTTATCCTATTACATGGGCGTTGCAAAAGGAGTAGATGTTGATAAGCCAAGAAACCTGGCGAAAAGTGTAACTGTGGAATAAACGTTTGTAACGCTAACACACATTTTTTTAAACTACAAACCACTCAATACAAACCCCCAACAGTTAATGAATATTATTAAAAAACATCCCGTAGACGATTTAGGCTATAATTTCATTGATGAAAAATATATTCCTGAAGGGAAGGATGAGTATTACCTCCGTAATAAACAAAATCCAAGTGCTGATAAATACCGCAAACTTTCTTCTTTCGAAATAGAAGTATTGGTACGCAATAGCAATACTTCTGATGACTGGAATAAAATTCTGGTTACCGCTTTATTTAAACCAGAACTGGTAAAAAATTGCAAGTTTTTTGGGCTTGTCCGTATCGGAAATTTAGAACCACTTTATCTTGAGTTTCATAACCTGCGCATGCCCGTGGGTTTATACAACAGTACCATTATCAGCTGCGATTTTGGTAACAATGTTTGTATTGATAATGTCAATTATCTCAGCCATTATATTATCGACAATGAGGTAATGATTGCCAACGTAAACGAACTGGCATCAACCGACAAAGCAAAATTTGGAAACGGTATTGTTTTCGAGGGAGAAGATGAAAAAGTAAAAGTGTTGCTGGAACTCTGCAATGAAAATGGTGGCCGGAGTGTAATGCCCTTCGATGGTATGTTGCCCGGTGATGCACATCTATGGAGCAGGTATATTGCTGATGAGGCACTTGTAAATAAGTTTAAAGAATTTACAAACAATAAATTTGATAAAAGCAGGGGACATTATGGTAAAATAGGCGACCGTACTGTGATTAAGAATTGTAAAATAATTAAAGATGTATTAATTGGTACAGATGCCTATTTAAAGGGCGCCAATAAATTAAAAAATCTTACTATTAACAGCGATGCCAACCGTACTTCTCAAATTGGTGAAGGTTGTGAAATTGTAAATGGAATTGTCGGCTTTGGTTGCAGAATATTTTATGGAGTTAAAGCAGTTCGTTTTGTAATGGCCTCTCATTCTCAGTTAAAATATGGCGCCAGACTGATCAATTCTTATTTGGGAAACAATGCTACCATCTCCTGTTGTGAGGTTTTAAATTCATTAATTTTTCCGGCACACGAGCAACACCACAATAATTCTTTTTTATGTGCAGCCCTCATAATGGGACAAAGCAATATTGCTGCAGGGGCCACTATCGGCAGCAATCACAATAGCCGCAGCCCGGATGGTGAAATAATTGCCGGCCGTGGTTTTTGGCCTGGGCTATGTGTAAGTCTTAAGCACAATTCAAAGTTTGCCTCCTTTACCATACTGGCAAAAGGAGATTATCCTGCAGAGTTAAATATAGCTGTACCCTTTAGCCTTATCAGTAACGATGTATCCAACGACAAATTGGTTGTAATGCCGGCTTATTGGTTTATGTACAATATGTATGCACTGGAACGTAATGCCTCGAAGTATATTGATCGTGACCGCCGAACAGAGAAAATCCAGCACATTGAGTATGATTATCTTGCTCCGGATACCATTAACGAGCTGTTTGATTCTTTGCAGATTTTGCAACAATTAACGCCCGATGAGGATGGCGTGGCAACAGTGGATGGCTGGGAAAATACCAATCGTACAACCGAAGTATTAAAAGTGCCGGAGTCAATTTCTTTGTTTAAAGAGTTGATACAATATTATGGCACACTCAAAATAATGGAATTTTTTCAGCGAAATAAGTTTGCCTCGTTTGAAGAATTAAAGAAAAATATGGCTGCCAAAATTCAACGAACTGAATGGTTGAATATTGGCGGACAATTGATGACTAAAGATGCTGTCAATAAATTTAAACAGCAGGTAAAAACAGGTAAGATTAAGAACTGGCAGGAAGTGCATGATTTTTATAAAAGCCAGGGTAGCGTTTATGAAGCTGATAAACTAAGCCATGCATATACGGCTCTTTTAGAAATACTGCACATTACGCCCCGACAGTTTACCCCGACATTGTTAAAAGAATTATTACAGCAATTTTTGGTTACCAGAGACTGGATGTGCAAGGGTATATATGAATCAAGGGCTAAAGATTATACCAATCCATTCAGGCAAATGGTGTATGAATCTGACGAGGAAATGAATACAGTAATAGGCAGGTTAGAAGATAATAGTTTTATCCAGGCAAAACTGGCAGAATTGGATCTGTTGAAAAAGCAGGTAAAGCAAATAGTGCGGAAATTAGCGTTGTAATAAATGGAATAATGTGGTTATTTTTCGTTTTAAAACCTGGGGCACATCACCTGGTTAGTATTACCCCCGGGGTTATAAAATCCTCTTTTCATTAAATTAAATTCCTGGGCGCCTTGAGAATTATTAAAATTCCTCAGGCTGGAAGTAGTAGCATCGTAACTAAAGGTGAAGCGAATATTGTTTAACTCAAAGCCAAGCACTGCAACCGCCGCATCATTATACCGATAGTAAACACCGGCAATTAATTGTTTTTCGCCTGCGCCGGATAAATTGTAATTGGCAGTTAAACCCATCATGAATGAACTTGCCTTTGCCTGGTAGGTATAATAGGCGTTGGGGTTTAATATAACCCTGTCATTAACTTTTAACGAAGCATTTAAAAAAGCAATGTGGCGCATAGGAATACGGTTACTATCCAATGCCTGGTCGAAAAATGTTTCGGTTGGGCGGTTAATATGGTGAATAGAATAGCCGGCGTTGATGTAAGTATTCTCGTTTGGAAAATAGGCATAATTCATGCCTGCCTGCATATCGAAATAGCTGGTATTGTTTTGGGCTAATACTACTGACGTACCCAGGTTTCCGTCAAAAAACTTTCCATCAAACTGGTCGGGAAATTTTAATTTGCTTTGATCAATTCTTTTGTTAGCCCAACCCACATTAAAACCGGCAGAAAGCAAACTACTGCTTCCTAACATTTGATGATAGGCAACAGAACCATATATTTTTGTTGAACGAAGGCCGCCACTTCCTGCCTCATCAACTAGAATAAGACCTCCAAGGCCTAACCAACCATTGTCTAGTCTTTCACGAAATACCTGCGCATCTCCATACAGGCTTAACGTTTTATAAGGAGCTGCTAATATAGAAGACCATTGGTTGCGAAAGTGGGCGCCAATTCTATAATCTGCATCGGGGATAAAGCCTGTATTGGCCGGGTTAGTTGAAAGGGGCGAATTAAAAAATTGAGAAAAATGCAAATCCTGTGCTTTACTGAATAGTACAGTAAGCGATAGTAAAACAACCGATATCATTTTTCTTTTAATCATCTTATTTTTTTGCAGCCTATTTATAAAATAATGCCTGCATGTATTCTTTTAATTCCTTTTAAAAATATACCAAAAAATTTATTGCATAAATGATCATAATCATTATCTCAGCAAAGTAATGTCACCTGTTTTTCTTAGCTTTTTCCCATCTGTAAATTCTACATCCAATGTATAAGTGTAAACATCCATTGCTTGTAATGCGCCCTTGAAAGTGCCATCCCAACCAGCGGTTCTGGCAGTTGTTGCAAAAACCACCTGACCCCACCTGTTATAAATTTTCCAGTCCATTTTTGCAATGCCGTAGCCTGCAACTTTTACTATTCCGTTGATACCAAACTTTCCCGGCGTAAATGCATTCGGCACATCGAGTAGGGGGATAATTTTTGCCGTAACCGGTTGACAAATGGTATCCGTACAGCCTGCTTCATTAATGGCGATCAAACAAACATTAAACGTTTTAGATTCATTAAAAAGATGGCTGGGGTTTTCCCTTGTAGAAGTTTCCCCATCTCCAAAATCCCAGAAAAAACTGGTTGCACCAATACTACGGCTTACAAAATCAATAGCTGTATTTTCTAAAGCAGGCACAGGCGAAAATGAAAACAGCGCAGTAGGTATGGAAAATACGGTGATGGTAAAAAAAGTAGTATCTCTTTTATTACAGGTAGAGGTATCAATTGCAATTAGCCTGATGATATAGTTGCCTGTATTTGAGTAAAAATGCGATGGGCTAACCTCCGTTGAAAGTGGGCTGTTATCGCCAAAATCCCAAATAAAATCTGTACCGCCTAAAGATGTATTTTCAAATTTGGCTGTATAAGGAACGCAGCCCTTTGCAGGCGTGGTAAATTGTGCCTTAACATTTACAGCGAGCCTTATTGAGTTACTTACACTATCTGGTGAATTACAAAAAGCGGTATCGTTTACAATTAACCGGGCCAGGTAAGTTCCGGGACCGGGATAGGTATGAATTTTTGTTTCAATGCCCGCACTTACTCTGGGGGATCCATCACCAAAATCCCAATCAAATGTGTTGGGTGTATAAACCGGCAGGGAGGCGGTGGTGGTGTTTACAAATTGAAAAGAAAGACTTTGGCAGCCGCCTATTTTTGTTGTC
>JANPNY010000235.1:0-6627 GCA_031427745.1 Chitinophagaceae bacterium
CTTATTTATGGCGAAGAAAAGGTGGATGATTTGCTGATATTCAGCCAGGTGATTTTAAGTTTACAATTGGGCTTTGCCATTATACCTTTAATTCATTTTGTAAGTGATAAAAAGAAGATGGGCAAATTTGCTATTAATACATCTACCAAAATTGCAGCCTGGCTTATTGCAGCAATTCTGGTTGTTTTAAATCTTAAAATGTTGCTGAATGAAGCAGCTGGTTTGTTTGCAGCAGAGGCCCTGTTACCCAAAATTATCGTGGTTGGGTTTGGCGGATTTTTTATCGGCTTGCTTGTTTACATTGTATTGCTTCCAATAATAAACAGGCGTAGGGCTGCTGACTTAATTCAAATACATCCGGAACAGCATGTGTTAAGTAACCTGGTTGCTCCCCAATTTAAAAAAATAGCAGTTGCCCTTGAGTTTAGTAATGGCGACGAAAAATTAATTGCCTACAGCATTGGGCAGGGAGGCAAGCAGGCGCAATATTTTTTAATTCATGTGGTTGAGAGCGTTTCTGCAAGTTTATTTGGCACGGATAGCTACGATCTTGAAACTATCAAAGACCAGGAAAGACTCAACTTTTATGTACAACAAATGAAGGAACAGAGCCTTGATGCGGAAGGTTTATTAGGCTACCGTTACAGGGCAACGGAAATAGTAAGGCTGGTAAAAAGTATTGATGCAGATATGCTGGTAATGGGTGCGCACAGGCATACAGGGCTTAAAGACATGGTATATGGCGAAACGGTAGAAACCGTAAGACATGAACTAAATGTGCCCATATTAATTGTAAATATTTAGCCTCAATTCAATTCATCTTTTTTACATAATTAAATTTCTGCAAGGGGTAGTTCTACAAAAAATGTTGTGCCTTCTCCCTCTTTAGTAGTAAACCAAATATCGCCTTGAGTTTTTTCTACAATGCCCTTGCACATGGCCAATCCAAGTCCGGTGCCCGATGATTTGGTTGTAAAATTGGGCGTGAATATTTTTGATTGCAACGACAAAGGAATGCCGTTGCCGTTGTCGGAAATGGTGATCAGTACTTTATTGTCTGATATTTTTTCTTTTATAATAATGTGGCCTTGTTTGTTTTCGGGCACCGCCTGTATGGCATTTTGAATAAGGTTGGTAAATAACCGGTTTATATGTGTCTTATCAGCGGTAATCATTATTGGGTCAGCAGGCGGCTCCCAATCTATTTGTAGGTTTTCTCCGGCCATATGCAAACTGGTTATCAGGTTGATTGGCTCATTTAAATTAAACGTGTCGTTTCTTGGGTTGCCGATATTGGCAAATTGAGAAAACTCTCCGGCTATCTGGCTTAGGTGATCTATTTGCTCTACCAGGGTTCGGGCAACACTTTTGGTTAATTCATTTAAGTTATCACTATTATTATTAATCGCTTTTTGCAGGTATTGCAAACTGAGCTTCATGGGTGTAAGCGGATTTTTTATTTCATGAGCCACCTGCCGTGCCATTTCCCGCCAGGCATCTTCTCTTTCGCTCTTAGCCAATGCCACAGCACTTTCATCTAATTTGGCCACCATCTTATTATATTCCATCACCAACTGGCCTATTTCGTCGTTTCTTTTCCAGATTATTTCTTCGTTTATTTTACCCAGGTTTACCTGTTTCATTTTATTACTTATAAATGAAAACGACCGGGTAATACGATTGGTAATAAACAAAGCAACCACACCCGCTACCAGAAAAATAAAAGCGTTCAAGTTAATAATGGCCACCAAAAAGCTGGCAATTTCCTGCCGCAATTTTGTTTGAGATGTATAATAGGGAATGTTGAGATAGGCAAACTCTTTACCGGTTTCATCTATTACCGGTACATAATTGCTGAGGTATTTTAAAGTGCCAATATTTTCATTTTTAAAAAACTGAATTTCCTTTAAATGATTAAGGTGGTAATAGGCATCAGGGTCCATTCGGTTGCTTACAATGCCTTTATTGTAAGGTAGCGGCAAAGACGACACACTAAGGGTTCCATCCAGGCCATACAGATTTATATCTACCCCATTTACTTCCGAAATCTTTGCTATTGACTGTTGCATTTTTTGTTTGTAAACAGGGTCGTATACTTCTAAAACATCATCAAAAATAAATGCATCATTCATTGAATTGCGTACTTCATTTTGCATTACATGAATGGTACGGCTTAGCCTGTCCCGGTTATTATTGTAATAACGATCTATAAAAAACAAGATGGTTGCCACACCCACTACAATAAAAGATAACAGGCTCATAAATATGATGGTGCCATGCACCTGGTTACGGATGCTTAACTGCCAGTAAGTTTTTATTTTACTAAATTTTAAGCGGGAGCGTATGAAGGAATTGAGTATCCAAAAAAAGCCGGTCACAAAAAGAAAAGCGCAAAAAAGATAAGAAAACAGCGTAATGGATTCAATAAAAAGATTGTCTTGTTTGGCTATTATTACCACTTTATCAATACCGGCTTTATACCAAAGTTCGTCATACCCGTTTTTGTTATGGGCTTCAAAGTCGCCTACAGGAACCTTACCTGCAGTTAACTGCGATGGAAAAGCATAATCATTGTGACTGGTTACCAGTTTCAGTTTATTGTATACGGCAAAAGAATAGATTGGAGAGTTTTCAATAGAATTGGTATATCCTTTTAAAAATAACTCCGGGTATAAGGCATCTGTTTTATATTTTTTGGGACTTGCCAAAATAAACAAGAAGCCATCCAGCGATCCTGCAGTGTCTGTTACTTCTTTTTTACTGATGTAGGTAAACTGGTCATAAGATACATCGTAATAAAACAAATCGGGGATAGCAGTTGGTTTTCCCTGTGTTTTTAAAATAGTATTGAGCGTTGTAAATGTTGCCGAATCCTGGTTATAAAGCGGTTTTTCATTTATATCAAACGTGTAAATTCTCGTATCGTATTTATTAAGGTAGCCGGTAAAATTTTCATTTAATAAACTATCCTTTATGCGGTGGTTGCTGGTTTCGTTTTTAAACTTGTAAAATAGTGGTGAAAGCTTTTCATTTCTGAAATCGGTCAATACCGTATTCATCAGTCGTTCGCTGGATGGATCTGCTTTGGAAGAAAGTGCTTCTGCATAGTTTTTTCGCTTTTCCAGTTCCTTAATTTTATTTTCTGCAATGATGATGAAACTGATGGAAATGGAGAAAAAAAACAGCCAGAATACCAATTTGGATGAAACAATTTTAGCTGTAAAAAAATAGAGGTAATTAGTATTTAACAAAAACAGGTAAATCAATAGCCAGGCTAGCAGCGATAATTCGAACGTGATACCTGGTTTATTTATCAGGATTGTAAGCCATAGCAACCCTACCACTGTTATTATTAATAGCAGGTTGGCAATGTTTTTTGGTAATAAAGGGCGTAAGAAATAAATAACAATCTGTGTTAATAAAAAAAAGCTGATTGCTAAACAGCCCAGTACAACAAAGCCTACGACACTATAAATATTAAGGGTGAAAAAATTAACTAAATCAAACGAAATCTGAGAGTCTGATACCAATGAACGGATGATTCTGCCAATAGTAAATGTAAACTGCAATAAAATAAGGATACCCGTTAGGATAAAAGCCCATTTTACGATGCTGTTTCTAAAAGTAATTCGGATTCCTCTTTCCTGCATATAATGCCGAACAAACAATGTTACCCATAAAAAAAGGGCAGCATTTATCAATAAGTCTCCCAACGACCTCATCACCGAATTGGTTGCATATATCCGAGGATCAAACATTTCAAACTGCCTGAAATTAATTGGGATAGGCAGGTAATAACTTATCAGCCTTAGCAATACCAGCGGTACTATCAAAAAAAGTAAACCTTTAAGAAAGCGTTGCTGCACATAGAGCATCGCTGCAATTTGTATAAATAACAATACGAGCAGGCCGCCAGCCATTTTGCATATAGATGCTAAAACATTGTTGTGAGGACTACTGGTTATAATTTTTTGTTCCAGTGAAAAAAGAAAATTATTTTCTTTTGACCGGATGGCATTTGCATTTACCTTATCTGAAATTGCAAAGTTATTCTCCAGATCACTGCCAATTACAAAAGTATTTTTAAGGTATTCGTTGGTAATAGAATAATTCCATTTTACCGGTATTAATGCCAATACAATGCGATTGGCAGTACTTTTTTTTCGCCATACATAAAAACCATTGACCAGCTGTATAAATCCTTCGGTCGACTGCCGGAAAAGTAATAAATCATCTGGCTCAATTACCTGGGTATTCCAAAATGCCATGTGATACAATCCGGAATCAGTTTTGCTGTATACAAACAGGAAATATGGTTTTTCAGCTAAAGTTTTCAGTTGTTGGTCATTGTAATTTTTATTGACAACATCCTTTATCAGAGCTGTATCACGGGCAACATTATCAAAGTCATTTTCCTGTTGTAAAATATAAGCAGCCAGTTTTTTGGTTACAACTTCTGCCGATGAAGTATCCGACCAGTAATTATCAATTACAAAGGAGAGCGTAAAGAAAAAAGCAGCAGTTAACAATAAGTAACTGTTATTAATAAAAAGACTTTTTAAAGAGTAATCACTTTTCAACGGTGGCTGTTTAGGTAATTTTTTTAATTGGTACAGGTGGTTACTGTTTTTTAATCTGGTTCCATATGGCGTCCATTTCTTCCAGCGTCATATCCTGCAATGCTTTGCCTTTTGCTAATGCTGCGGCTTCCATTTTAGTAAACCTGTCAATAAATTTTTTATTGGTGCGTTCCAAAGCATGTTCTGCATCTAACTGCAAAAACCTTGCAAAGTTTATAAGCGAAAAAAACAGGTCGCCCAATTCTTCTTCCATATGAACCTGGTCTCCGGATTCAATCGCTTCCATCAATTCATTTTTTTCTTCCTCAACTTTCTCCCAAACCTGGTCTTTGTTTTCCCATTCAAAGCCTACCTGTTTAGCTTTTTCCTGCAGGCGCATTGCTTTTACAACAGCTGGCAGCGCTTTGGGTACACCGCTTAAAACAGATTGTTTGCCTTCTTTCAATTTTAGTTTTTCCCAGTTTCGTTTTACATCTTCCTCATCCTTCACCACTACATCGCCGTATATATGGGGATGACGGAAAATCAATTTTTCACATACCCCGTTAATCACTTCTTCCATCGTAAACTGATTTTGTTCTGTACCTATTTTGGCATAAAAAACAAGGTGGAGTAAAATATCTCCTAACTCTTCTTTAATGCCTTTCCAGTCGCCGTCGGAAATGGCATCTGTTAATTCGTACGTTTCCTCAATGGTAAGCTGACGAAGCGTTTCGATAGTTTGTTTTTTATCCCAGGGGCATTTTTCCCTTAATTCGTTCATTATAGTTACTAATCGGGTAAAGGCTATTTCGGTTGTAGACGACATAAATATTTAATTGCTAAAAAATAGTTAGAATAAAAAATGTATTAATCTGGCCTGCCATAAAAATCCGTGAAGCAGAATTTAAATAAGAAAAAATACTTCCCTTTCTTTTACATGGCTCACTAAACAGTAATTTTGTTAAAAATAGTCAAAATAATATTGGCTGCTTTTACTGGCATAATTTGCATGCCAATTATCCGGTTATTAATTGAGAGGTGTATTTATTTAAAGCGAAAAACATAATGAAGAAGTATTTTTTCCTGACAGGTTTGGTAATCGCAGGTATGCTGCAAAATGGCTTGCAGGCGCAGTATTTTCACAAGGATATTGTAAGTAACAGGCAAGCTCTGAAAGAGAAAGATTTGCTGCAGGAATTAAAAATAAAAAAAGTAATTGTTCATAGTTTTGAAGGAGACCGGAGCGAAAGCGAAGGTTTTTTCTGTGAAAAAAAAATTTCTAAAAACTACAGGCTCATTGAAACGTATACCAAATCCTACATTAGCGGCCGATCAATACTTACCTCCAGCTATAATGAAAATGGATTGCTGCTACAATCGATGGATAGTTCGGATATGGCTGTATCTGCCAGCCAGTATGAGTATGATGCAAAAGGTAATATTTTAAAAATAACCTCCCGTTCGCATTCTTTTGATGACGATTTTGCAACCAGTTTAACTGAGGTACACCAATATCGGTATGATGAAAAAAACCGACCGGTTCAAATGCTTCGCATCAGAAATGGTAAGGATTCGGCATTAATAGATTTTTTACAGGATGAAATAGGCAATATCACAGACGAAATTGAGCCGGGCATTAACGGTAAACATTTTTATTATTACTATGATGATAAAAATCGCCTCACCGATATTGTAAAATACAATGCCGTTAAAGGTGCACTAAAGCCTGATTTTATATTTGAATACAACCGGCAAAACCAGTTGGTGAAAATGGTGGCAATAGAAGAAGGCATGTCCGGTGATTACAATACCTGGCAGTATGTTTATGGCGATGAAGGTCAAAGAATTATTGAAAAATGTTTTTCAAAAGAGAATATTTTACTGGGGTACTTTGAATACGAATACAAATAAGTAAGCTGAAAAAAACTCCTCCTTAAAAGGGGGATGTTTATATATTGATAATTGAGAAAACGAACTAACTTTTTATTCGGCTGGCCTCACTTTCTAAACCTGTTTTTCTATCTCTTGATTTTTTAATCTGGCTACTGCCAAAGCGCCAGTTAAA
>JANPNY010000236.1:0-1696 GCA_031427745.1 Chitinophagaceae bacterium
ATGGTTTTTACAAGGTAGATGGTGTAGATGTAGTGATATTATATCCCTCGGGCAAAGTAAGTTCCGTGCAGGAAAAGCAATTGACTACACTGGGTAAAAATATTCATGCGCTTGAAGTGAGCGGCACTTTTGATGATTGTCAGCAAATGGTAAAACAAGCATTTACAGATGAAGCGTTAAATGAACAATTATTTTTAACCTCTGCCAATTCAATCAACATAGCTCGGTGGCTTCCGCAGCAGTTTTATTATTTTTTTGCCTATAAACAATGGGCAGATAAAAAGAATCCGCCCGTAATAGCGGTGCCCAGCGGCAACTTCGGCAATATTTGTGCTGGCATATTAGCCCACGCATCCGGCTTGCCGGTGCAACATTTTATCGCAGCCTGCAATGCCAATGATGTAGTACCAGCATTTATGCAAACGGAAAAATATGAGCCCAAAAAAGCAGTAGCTACGATCTCCAATGCGATGGATGTAGGTAACCCCAGCAACTTCATCCGCATATTGGAAATATTTGCACATAAGTTTTCTGACCTAAAAAATGTGGTGAGCAGCTGCAGTATTTCTGATGAAGAAACCAGCAACACACTAAAAGAAGTTTATCAAAAAAGCAAGTACCTGCTAGATCCGCATGGGGCTGTTGGTTACCTTGCCTTGCAACGCTATTTAAATGAACATCCTGCACACAAAGGCATCGTTTTAGAAACTGCCCATCCGGTAAAATTCTATGATGTGGTAGAGCCCATCATTGGTGAAAAAGTTCCCATACCTGCAGCAATACAACAACAATTATTGTTGGAAAAGAAAAGTGTGAAAATAGCGGCAGATGCTGATT
The DNA here is from genome assembly GCA_031427745.1 of Chitinophagaceae bacterium. Lineage (GTDB taxonomy): Bacteria > Bacteroidota > Bacteroidia > Chitinophagales > Chitinophagaceae > Ferruginibacter. The sequence goes on from JANPNY010000236.1 coordinate 838, forward strand.
TGCTGAAAGAATTTCTTTTTTCAATTGCCTGATAAAACCGGTGGAATGTAAAAGAAGCATCAAATTATCTAAGTTGATGCTTCTTTTATTTTAATCACTTTTCAATCTATTTATTCACCTTCAGGTTACCACCTGTGGCAACAGTAATTATTGCGCCCGGGTTAATTTGTATGCTTTTGCAATTGGCTGTAACAGCATTTGCAATTAAGGGATTAAAAGGTCTGTTAGCTGGTATTAGCACGTCATTTAACGCAGTAGGGACTATGCCGGACGACCAGTTGGCAGGGTTATTCCATGCAGTGCTTACATTACCCAGCCATTGGTAGGTATTACTCACCAATGTGCCACCGGTAAAATCAACTTTGTTATCAATACTCCAGGCACCGTTTTCATCCAGGCTTCTTATGCCTAATTTATGTGCACCATTTGGCACAACCGAAATATCTGCGTCAACAATCAGGCTGCTGATATTTGTTGCAGACGTGATGGTAACAGCAGTTCCATTTCCATATCCTGGGTCTGTGTCAATAAAATATTCTACTCTTACAATTTTTGGTTGCGGTATTGCACCTGCGGTGGTGTAAGGTTTCAGAAAAATCCATTTATTATCCAGGCTCCATGCGCCGTTTGCATCGAGGCTTCTTACCCCAACAATATGCACGCCCTGGTTTAGTGGAGTAAGGCTGATATTGATGGCAAGATTAGCAAGGTTCTGCCCCGGCGAAATGCTGACAGGGGTTGCGTTACCATAGCCGGGGTCAGTATCCAAAAACCATTCTACCCGGGTTATATTTGGTTGCGGTATTGCGCCAGCATTGGTGTAAGGTTTCAGAAAAATCCATTTATTATCCAGGCTCCA
>JANPNY010000237.1:0-6220 GCA_031427745.1 Chitinophagaceae bacterium
TTCCGCATCGCTGGCGGTTATAATGGGTGTATGAAAATAAACAAAACCTTTTTTATTAAAGAACTCATGCACAGCAAATGCAAGCGCATGACGCACCCGGAAAACCGATCCAAAAGTATTGGTACGAAAACGCAGATGGGCAATCTCCCTTAAAAATTCGAGGCTGTGCTTTTTAGGTTGCAGCGGAAATTTTTCTGCATCACTATCACCTAATATTTCAATGTCAGTTGCTTTCAATTCTACTTTCTGGCCTTTGCCTAAAGACGTTATTATTTCCCCGCTTGCCTTTATACAAGCGCCTGTGGTGAGGCGTTTTAACAAGGCATCGTCAAACTTTCCCAGCTCGGCCACAATTTGTAAATTACTGTTGGTGCTACCGTCATTCAATGCTATAAACTGGTTGTTGCGGAAGGTGCGTACCCAACCCATTACAGTAGCCTGGTAGTTTGCCGTATCACTCACCAGCAGTTCCTTTATTTTTATTCGTTTATTAAACATATCCCTGTTTTTAAGGCTGCAAATATATGATATTGTGTTTACGGTAACAGGAGAGGGATTGCATTGAAGAAGTGAATTAATCAATACAAGATTTAAAATGGTGAAAATATTTTTTTCATCAGATGCTGTCACTTTCGCTGAAAAATTATTCTCGGTAATTTTAAAAATCTGGGAGTAAAAAATTCAATTAACCATATCATTTCATTTAGGCTCGTGTTTAAACAGAACACCTAACTTCACCCTATGAAAATTGCATTTTTCTCCACTAAGTCATACGACAGGGAATTTTTTGATCGCTATGTAAGTACGCACGAAATCATTTATTTTGAAGCGCCACTTAACGAGCAAACAGTTAATCTGGCGGCAGGTTGCGAGGGGATCTGCGCCTTTGTAAATGATAAGCTAAATACTGCTGTATTATCAGCTCTTAAAAAGCTGGGTATACAATTGGTTGCTTTACGCTGTGCAGGTTTCAATAATGTAAACCTTGAAAGTGCCAAATTAAACGGCATCACTGTGGTAAGAGTACCGGCCTATTCACCTTATGCTGTAGCCGAACATGCGCTGGCATTGATTTTAACGCTAAACCGCAAAACGCATAAAGCCTATAATCGTGTTAGAGAGGGCAACTTTTCGCTTGACAGATTAACAGGTTTCGATTTGCACGGAAAAACAGTTGGAGTGATAGGCACAGGCAAAATAGGAGAAGTTTTCTGTAGCATTATGCAAGGGTTTGGCTGTAAAGTGCTGGCATTTGATTTGATGGCTAATCCTGCGATGCTGGCGAAGCAGGTACACTACCTGCCACTGATCGATTTGCTGGAACAAAGTGATATCATTTCCCTTCATTGTCCGCTTACTGAGCAAACCAAACACATCATAAATGAGCATAGCATTTCAATGATGAAAGAGGGGGTAATGTTAATTAACACCAGCCGAGGCGCACTGATAGATACCAGTGACGCAATAGATGGTTTAAAGGCCGGCAAGATCGGCTACCTTGGCCTTGATGTATATGAGCAGGAGGAGAAACTGTTCTTCAATGATTTGTCTGAAAATATTATCCAGGATGATATAATAATGCGCCTGATGAGTTTCCCGAATGTACTGGTAACAGCTCACCAGGGGTTTTTTACCGAGGAAGCCTTGTCGCAAATAGCGCAGGTTACCTTAACAAATATAGATGCATTTGTTGCAGGGGCTACCCTGGAAAACAAGGTGGTATAAAACAAAAAGAACACCAGCTTTTATTGTTGTGGTCAATTCCTTTTCTTGCTTTTTTCCTTCCTGTTTGCATACATTCACTTGAATTGCCCTTGGTTTTATCTTTAAAAAGATGCGAATCAGGAATTATTTTTCCGTAATCTAAAAAAACACTGTAATATTGTGCTGGAATATTGCGATAAGGTCTCTCCAATTTTGCATTGCATCAGACGTTCACATTCCATCAATTAAAATTCTCATCCGATTCAATTGACTCATTTTCAAGTTTAACAAGCCGATCTTTTTTTGAAAAATTCATTTTCATTGACTTTATGTACGACATTTTACAACTGAACGACATGCTCGTTCCTGAGCTGCACGATATTGCTGAGCAGCTAGACATACCCAACTTTAAGAAATTTGATAAGCAGGATTTGGTTAAAAAAATCATAGAATCCCAATCGGTAAAAACTACCGAAGTGCCAACTGCTTCTGGCGAAAAGCCCAAAAGAAAGCGTATTATAAAACCTATCGAAGCTCCTGAGGAACTAGCTAAAGAAAGGCAAAAGTCAGAACCCAAAGCAGAAGTAAAAGCCGAGCCAAAGCCAGAACATAAACCCGTTAAAAGGGTTGAAATAATTGCAGACAAAAAAAAGCCGGTTCACAGAAAGCCGGAACCACAAAACGAAGACGACGAGGAAGATCTGCAACCAATTACCAACGAGCAAAGTACCATCCCTGCTGCCATTGCATCTTTATTGCAGGAGGAAGATGATATCCAGCAACAACAACCGGAGTTGCAAAGTCAGGAATCAAACATGCCTCAGTATCCCGCCAAGCAATACCAGCAAAGGCGAGACAACCAGGTTTTTAATATTGAGTTTGATGGTGTTATTTTAGGCGAAGGTGTTTTGGAAATGATGCCCGACGGGTATGGCTTTTTGCGCAGCAGCGATTACAATTATCTTTCTTCTCCCGATGATATTTATGTTTCTCCTTCACAAATAAAATTGTTTGGTTTAAAAACCGGTGATACCGTGTACGGTTCTGTACGTCCCCCAAAAGAAGGAGAAAAATATTTTGCTTTATTAAAAGTAGAAACCATTAACGGGAAAAGTCCGGATGAAGTAAGGGACAGGGTTCCGTTCGATTATCTTACACCTTTGTTCCCTTTTGAAAAGCTGAATCTTACTACACAATCCAATAATTACAGCACCAGGATAATGGATTTGTTTACCCCCATTGGTAAAGGCCAACGAGGTTTAATTGTAGCCCAGCCAAAAACGGGTAAAACAATGTTGTTGAAAGAACTGGCCAACGCCATTGCTGAAAACCACCCGGAGTGTTACCTGATGATTGTACTGGTAGATGAAAGACCGGAAGAGGTAACAGATATGGAAAGGAGCGTAAATGCAGAAGTAATTGCCAGCACTTTTGACGAACCGGCCGAAAAACATGTTAAAGTAAGTACCATTGCTCTGCAAAAAGCAAAGCGCCTGGTAGAGTGCGGCCACGATGTGGTAATTTTATTAGATAGCATTACAAGGCTTGCAAGGGCACACAATACAGTGGCACCATCAAGTGGTAAAGTATTGAGTGGTGGTGTGGAAGCCAACGCCATGCAAAAACCCAAACAGTTTTTTGGTGCAGCTCGAAAAATAGAATTCGGAGGCTCACTCACCATTATTGCAACAGCCCTGGTAGATACCGGCAGCAAAATGGACGAGGTTATTTTTGAAGAATTTAAAGGTACCGGTAACATGGAGTTGCAGCTTGACAGAAGACTGAGCAACCGCCGCATTTACCCGGCCATCGATATAGTTGCATCCAGCACCCGCAGAGATGATTTATTGCTGGACAAAGAAACCTTCCAGCGTATGTGGGTATTACGCAAGCACATGGCTGATATGAACCCCGAAGAAGCATTGAATACTTTATTGAAAAATATGAAAGGCACCAGGGATAATATCGAGTTTTTGACGAGCATGAACGGATAAGAAAAGGTGTGAATGATGAAAATACTTAAAGGCCGTTGATTTTTTTCAGCGGCTTTTTCTTTTAAATAATTTGCATTGCAGGTTGAATTTTTGTAAACAAATAATGCAGTAAGCAAAAATATTTTTAGTACAGGCTTACGCTTTTGGTGGCAGCATTGTTGCAGTCACCGGTACGGCATACCTTTATTAAATCTACGGGTAAATTAACTTTATAAAACGGGGGTTGGTTTTAAATAATGGCAGTTCAAAAAATTACCATAGAACAATTTATAGAAATGGCTAAAAGCCATCCGGTATTGGATGTGCGTAGCCCTGGCGAATACCTGCATGCCCATATCCCCTGCGCACACAGCGTTCCCTTATTTACCGACGAAGAAAGAAAAGTAGTTGGCACTGCCTATAAGCAAGAAAGCAGGGAACAGGCAATAAAAATTGGCCTTGATTACTTTGGCTTAAAAATGCGGAAAGTGGTTGAAGAAGTAGAAAACCTTTTGGCACTGGTAAAGAAAGCAACCAACAAAAGCAAAACCCCCGATTCCACTGTAAGTGCCGGAAATAGTGTGGTGGTGCATTGCTGGCGTGGAGGCATGCGAAGTGCAGGCATAGCCTGGCTATTAGATTTATATGGGTTTAAAGTGTACACCATCATTGGTGGGTACAAAGCATATAGAAAATGGGTAAGAGATCAATATGAAAAAAAGTACCCAATCACCATTGTTGGCGGCTATACCGGCAGTGGAAAAACATTAATCATTCACCAGCTAAAAAAAATAGGCCATCCTGTTATTGACCTGGAAGGCCTTGCCAATCATAAAGGATCGGCCTTTGGTGCATTGGGAGAAAAGCCACAGCCTTCGCAGGAAATGTTCGAAAATATGCTGGCAGAAGCCCTTGCTGTTGTTAGCAGGCCAATGGAAAATAACAGCAGTAATCAACAACCAGTCAATAGCAATCCAACCATCTGGATTGAAGACGAAAGTCAGCGTATTGGAAATTTACAAATACCCATGCCGTTCTGGGGAAATATGCGAAGCAGTCCCGTATGTTTTGTTGACATTACGTTTGAACAACGACTGGATTATCTTACCCTTGAATATGGTCGGTTTGAAAAAGAAAAATTGGTTAACGCAGTAATGCGCATACAAAAAAGATTAGGTGGAATGGAAACAAAAAACGCCATCAATCATTTGCTGGAAAACAATTATAAGGAATGCTTTCGCATTTTGCTTACTTACTACGATAAATGGTATTTAAAAGGATTGTACAACAGGGAAGAGATAAAGACCTTATTGCGTACCATACCCAGCACGAAAGTAGATGCAGTATCCATCACCAATAGTTTGATTTATGAAAAGACACTTCATTTTTAAAATAATTTTTTTGTTACTGTTGATATCGGGCACTGCGGCAGCGCAGGATATTACCGGCATGTGGAAGGGAGAAATGTATGTTGACTCCTTAAAGCTTCACCTGCCGTACGAAATATCTGTAAGTGAAGATAAAGGCAAGTACACCGGCTACTCCAGGGTTGTTTTTTTTAAAGATGGTAAGCAAGGTGGTGTTGAAGAACCCGGTATCCAGGATATCTCCATTAAATTAAAAGGCAATGAAGTGATTATTGAAGATGAGGGTTTTCTGGAACATAATTTTAGTATCAATCCACCCAAGCAGGTAAAAAAAACGATGGTACTTTCTTTGATTGTTTCTGATACAGAAATGGTAATGACCGGCACCTGGAGCACCAATCGTACCAGGCATTATTTGTCTGCAACCGGAACGGCAACGCTTAAAAGAAAAATTGATTTTAAGTCAACGGCTCTTTATAAAAGACTGGATACCCTAAAACTGGTTAGTAAATTATCTTATACCCAACCTGCCAAAACGTTGGCCGCAGCTGCTGTTGCAACATCCGCTGTTCCAGCAAAAATTGAAGTAGAAAAACCAGTTGCTCCAGTACCAGAGCCCGGGTTGGTAATACCTGCCATTGCAAAAGCTACGATCGCATTAGCGTCTGTTGTTAAAAAACCAATAACAGCCGTGGCAAAAATTCAGCCGCCATCTGTGCAACGAAAAAATCTTTATAATTCAATTACAAAATACACTATAAAATATACCATTCCACCACCACCTGCACCTATACCAGTGCCGGTTGTAACTGTTGCTACGCCAATACCCAAGCCTGAAAAATCAGTACCTACAGCACCTGTTCCAAAACCAAAACCTATTGCGCCGCCTGTTGCAGTATCACCAACTGCTGCGCCAAAAGCAACAGTTACAACAGTAACAACAGCTGCACCTAAACCTGCACCAGTGAAAGTAAAAGAACCGGAAACTGCTGCTGTAATAACCCAGCCGAAACCTGTTCCAGCACCCGTTACCATCGTAGCTCCATCTACAACACAAGGTGCAGCGGACCTGGAAAAAAGAACCATTAAAACAGCGTTGAGACAGTATTGGAACGGCATCGGTCTGCTCCTTGGCAATGTGGCAATTGAAACGTGGGGTCAACTGAGCGGCATGGC
>JANPNY010000238.1:0-2641 GCA_031427745.1 Chitinophagaceae bacterium
CCTAAATGAATTCTGTTATAAATTTAACAGGAGGTACTTTGGAATGAATTTATTTGACAGGCTTCTGGACGCAACACTAAAAAATGCATGGTACAAACCTTTTCCAAATAGCGGATAGTCATTGAAATACAATAATACAACAATGGGTTGAACTAAAAAATTTATACCTGAAACTGAAGATAGGTGCCTCATTTTTTATTGCTGTTTCAGTGGCCGGTGACCCCATCCCACTATTTTGAATGCAACCACAATGGCTGTAAAGCGGTAGCCTTGCTGAAGACAGATTTTCCTTAGCTGTTTTTTACAAACAAAACGTCGATCAGTTTAATTTGCTTACACATTTTCGAGATGTATTCCAACGCAGGCAGTGGCGAGTGGGAACAGCAACGGATGTAATAATGTTTTTGAAATACCTACATGAAGTATAAAAACCAACCCCCAATTATCCCCATAAAAAAAGCTACCCGATTACGAGTAGCTTTTTTTTATAATTTAAAAAGTATTAGTTAAAAATATACCTAACTCCAATTTGCGCCTGGAATCTTGAACCCTGTCCGGTACTGTTTTGGAAAGTGCTGCTTAATGGCACTTTGTTGGCAGCATCTAAATAAGGGAAATTATAAACCGGCTTGCCTGCATTTGCGCCAGTAGTTTCCATCCTTAAAAAGTTAAGTAAAGTTGTACGGTTGGTGGTTTTAAAAGCACCCCAGTTGCGGTTTAGCAGGTTGGTGAAGTTAAAAATATCCATTGTAAAGCGAAGTGTGTTACGCTTACCTTTTACGTTTACAAAAAAATCCTGGGTAAAGTTAAAATCCATCCTGGTGTAAAATGGTAGTAACAAACCATTTCTTTCAACATATCTTCCTCTTTTAGATTTCAGGTAATCATCCTGCTCGATGTAAGCATTTAACTGCTCCCATTGCTGATCGGGTGTTCTTGGATCTGCAATTGCAGAGGTACCACCTTGTCTTTCTAAAATTATTTCTGATTTTGCAGCTGGCACAAAAATTAAATCGTTTGCAAGGCCGTCATTATTAAGGTCTGCACCGGCTCTTTGTCCTGTTCCGGCAAAGGTGTTGGGCGTTGTTCCGTACAAATAACTGGCAGTACCACCATTTGCAGATTCAAATGTAAAGCCGAAAGAAGTAGCCAAATGTTTGGCATATTCAAAACGATAAGCAGCAGCAGCTACTACACGGTTAGGCTGATAAAAGTTAGAATAAGAGGTAACATCTGCATTAGGATCGCCAGATACGGAACGATCTCTCCAAATAGATTGTGCAATGGAACCACCATCGTTTACAGACCGGCTATCACCATGACTATAAGCTATCATCGTGTACAAATTCTTGACGTTACGTTGTAATTGCAAAGTAACGTTGTACGTATATCCTTTAGAAGTGTTTTTCATCAGAATAGCATCGGTAATATTTGGACTTGCATTGGTTGCAGTGGCCGGCGGATTACTGTAAATCTGTGCTGAGGTATAGCGGATTCTGTTATCAAAACCCAACAAAGGCGTACCGGTTGTTGGCAGGTTAATATTCTGATGATACACACCGTTAATATCCTTATTATAAATACCTTCTAATGTACCTGTAATGTCAAATGGTAACTTGTAATCAACCGCTAAATTAGCCCTGAACAACTGCGGAAATTTAAATTTGTTATCGGTAATAGCTAAATTATAACTGGTGTTTGCCGCAGCGTTTACCGGCTTGTTTGAATTAACATCAGCATTAAAAATAAAACGAGGATCGTTTAATGCCACGCCGTTTTGGCCCGGCTGAATTGCATAAGAACCAAAATCTACCCCGTTATTACTGGCCTGGTTGCTTAACCATACAAACGGAGGAGCACCTGCAAAAACACCTGCACCGCCTCTTACCTGTAATGTTTTATCTCCATTTACATCCCAGTTAAAACCAACCCTTGGACTCCAAAGTATTTGAGTTGAAGGAGCCCGCCCGGTTTTAATTTTTATTCCGTCCCTGAATGTAAGTGCATCTGCATTTGCATTGGTTGGAAAGTTTTGTTCAAAAATCGGAATATCAGCTCTTAAGCCCATCGTTAAAGTAAAGCCCTTGTTGATGTTCCATTTGTCCTGTGCAAAAAAGCCCAATTGTAAATTCTTTAAACTTGCAAAAGGAAATTCACCTCCCTTACGGGCACTGTATTGGTATGCATAACGAATAGCATTAGGTGTGCCGTTATTTACATTGGCATAAAAATCGTTTACGTTGGCAAAACGATAGTTACCATAATAGTTGGGTGCAAATCCATTTAGAAACTTATTAAAGGTATTCTGCGTTCCAAAATTCCAGGTGTGCTTGCCTTGGTAAAGCGTTACAATATCATTAAACTGCCAGGTATCTGTATTCAATAAATTGTTGGCAGTAAAGGGCTCGTAACCAAATGAAGTTAAAGCAGCTCCCTGGCCATTTTGAATATCTACCATTGGAAAAATACCGCCCGGGCTACTTCTAAAATCCCTCAAGCTGTTGTAGCCAACCTGCAGTTTGTTAGATAATTTATTACTGAATTTTGTATTAAGCTCTGCAATTACAATATTGAAATTATTATTAATTACATAAGAGGACGAAAAGAAAGGCATACCTGTAATACTGGCAGAACGGCCATT
>JANPNY010000239.1:0-5503 GCA_031427745.1 Chitinophagaceae bacterium
GTTGCCCTCATGCTTTAGGTTTGGCTGTACCGCTGGTAGTTGCTAAATCAACAGCAATGGCCGCAAAAAGTGGTTTATTGATAAAAAACAGAACAGCCTTTGAAAATGCCAGAAAAATTACCACCATTGTATTTGATAAAACAGGTACACTCACTGTTGGTAAGTTTGAAGTGTCAAAAATAGTTTCGCTGCAAAAGGATCTTACTGAAAATGAAATCATTCGCCTGGCATCTGCCTTAGAGCAACAATCAGAACACCCAATTGCAACAGGCATTCTTCAAAAAGTAAAGGATTTATCCATCTCCATTCCTGCAACAGAAAATTTTTATGCCATCACAGGTAAAGGGGTTGAAGCTACCGTGGAAAATAAAAAAATATTAGTGGTTAGCCCTGGTTATTTAAAAGAAAATAATATAGCTATACCCGATGGCTTTATAGCAAATGATACAGAAACGATTGTGTTTCTAATTATAAATAATGTGCTATCAGGTTACATTGCTTTGTCTGATGAAATACGGCCAGAATCGGCAGAAGCAATCGCAACATTAAAACAAGAAAATATAAAATCAATTTTATTAACAGGCGATAACAGTAAGGTAGCAGCAAGTGTTAGCAACACTTTAGGTATGGATAGTTTTATTGCAGAAGTATTACCCCATCAAAAATTAGAGAAGATAAAAGACCTGCAAAGCAAAGGCGAGTTTGTAGCTATGACAGGCGATGGCGTGAATGATGCACCTGCCTTGGCCATTGCCGATATTGGCATTGCTGTTGGCAGTGGCAGCGATATTGCAGCAGAAACGGCGGGTATTGTTTTGGTAAACAGCAATCCGAAAGATATTGTGAATTTAATTTTATTTGGTAAAGCTACCTACCGCAAAATGATTCAGAATTTAATTTGGGCTACGGGATATAATGTGGTTGCATTGCCATTGGCGGCAGGCGTTTTATATAACCAGGGTATATTATTAAGCCCTGCTGCAGGGGCAGCATTAATGACGGTAAGCACAGTTGTTGTAGCCATCAATGCAAGTATGTTGAAAGTGAAAAGATGATTTTTAACAATTAAACTATATACAATGGAAATGCATGAAATGAGCACAATGCCGAAAGCCGGCAATTCGCAATACTCAAAATTAATATGGATGATCGTTCTCTCTTTTATAGCCATGTTTATTTTGATGTATTCCATGGTTGACAAGTTTGCGAATGTAATTGTAAATGTTAATCAGTTTTACATGGCGGGGCTTATGACAGCTCCCATGATAATAATTGAACTGTTGTTAATGGGCAGTATGTACATGAACAAAAAATTAAACCGCATAATTATTTCTATCAGTACTGTTGTATTGATTGCCTGTTTCTTTTTTATCAGGGTACAAACAGGTGTTTCCGACAGTCAATTTTTAAAATCAATGATACCACATCATGCTGCTGCTATCCTGATGGTTAAAGGTGCAAAAATATCAGACCCAGAAGTAAAAAAATTAGCTGATGATATTATAGCTGCTCAACAAAAGGAAATAGACTTTATGAAAGCCAAATTAAAAGAGATGGACAATAAATAAATCTTCAATAATAATTAATCATTTAAAAAACTATTAATCATGAAAATTTTAATTCCAGCGGCATTAGCCGGTATGTTGCTTTTACAGGCTTGTAATAGCGACAACAAATCAACAACAGCTACAAAAATGGAATCTGACACTGCTATGAAAATGACAGAACACAATGATGCCAAAATGGATGGGGGAGCAAAGATGGATATGAACAATGAAATGATGAAATCCATGATGAGTTCTATGGATAAAATGAAAGCCGTAAAAATGAATGGTGATTTTGATGCCGAATTTGCAGCAATGATGATTGAACATCACCAGGGAGCAATTGATATGGCGAACATTGAACTAAAATCAGGTAAGGATAATACGATGAAGGCACTGGCAAAAAGTATTATTACGGCCCAAACAGCCGAAATTGAAAACTTCAAAAAAATATTAGCCGCACATAAAGAAAATATTACAAAAGGAGAGCATCCCGAATTAATGGAAGCCATGAGTGGTATGGATGCAAAGACTAACGAAACTAAAATCACCGGCAATGTGGATATGGATTTTGCGATGATGATGAAAGTTCACCATAACGGAGCAATCGAAATGTCAAAGGGCGAATTAGGCGATGGCAAAGTATATGAATTGAAAAAAATGGCGCAGCAGATAATAGAAGAGCAAAATAAAGAAATAAAGCAGTTTGATGAGTGGTTAGCCACTCAGAAATAGAAAAAATAAGGTACAAATATTTATGGCAAAAAGTAAACAATACTATATCCGCAAAGCACATCGTTACCTTGGTGTGCTGTTGGGTTTGCAATTTTTATTGTGGACAATCAGCGGCCTCTATTTTAGCTGGACAAATATTGATGAGATACATGGTGATATGCAACATAAACATCCACCGCATTTGTCAGCCGAAGCAAATTTTATTTCACCAGCTATAGTGCTTGATAATCTTGCTGAAAAGGCGGATTCAATAAATAAGCTGGAAGTGGTAAATATTTTACAACAACCATTTTACAGCATCAGTTATTTTTCTGATAATCATTTAAAAACAGTAATTGCAGATGCTCAAACAGGCCAAATCAGGCAATCATTTACTAAAGAAGAAGCCATTAAAATAGCTGCTGAAAGTTTTAACGGACTACCAGCTAAACCAATTGTTGAATATATTACTACAGTTAGCAACCATGATGAATACCGTGAAAAGCCATTACCTGCATGGAAAATATCATTTCAACATGAAAGCAATACCAATATTTATGTTGCTGCACAAACCGGCAAAGTAGAAACATTCCGTAATGCAAAATGGCGAACGTTCGATTTGCTTTGGATGTTTCATACAATGGATTATAACGGACGGGACAATATCAATAACTGGGTGCTAAGGGCCTTTTCCATTTTTGGAATAATTACAGTCATCAGCGGTTTTGCGCTATTTTTTGTAAGCTCCAAACGATTTAGAAAAAGAAGAATTACAGGATAAATAATACATCATGCTAAATAAAATCATTCAGTTTTCGTTACGTAACCGTTTGTTTGTAGTGGCTTTTGCAGCCCTGCTAATGATATATGGCGTTATTACGCTTGTCAATTTACCGGTGGATGTATTACCTGACTTAAACCGGCCGAGGGTAACTATTTTTTTAGAAGCCAATGGTATGGCTCCTGAAGAAATTGAAGCACAGATTAACCTTCCGGTGGAAACATCCTTGAATGGCGCTCCCGGTGTGGAAGTAGTGCGTTCTGTTGCCTCTCCTGGTTTGGGGATGGTGTTTATAGAATTTGACTGGACTACGGATGTGTACAGGGCAAGACAACTAACAGCAGAAAAACTACAATCTGTTCAATTGCCAAAGGGCATTACGCCGCAGCTTGGCCCTATCAGTTCCATCATGGGGCAGATCATGATGGTAGCGGTAACGGGTGACTCAACTTCGCCTTCGGAACTAAGGACGATATCAGATTTTACCATCCGCAGAAGATTGATGAGTATTAAAGGGGTAAGCCAGGTAATACCAATTGGTGGGGAACGGTTGCAATACCAGGTATTGGTATCATCAGAAAAATTACGGCAATTTAATTTAAGTATTGATGAGGTAGATAATGCTTTGCAATCAACCAATCAAAATACCACCGGTGGTTTCTTTGATAACAAGGGTTCGGAAGTACTGATACGAAATATCGCCAGGGCCAATACGCTGGAAGATTTAGCCAACACGGTGGTGGCCAATAAAAATAATGCACCCGTGTTATTAAAGCAGGTGGCAGATGTAACATTTGGCGGAGCAGTAAAACGGGGCGATGGTTCTTTAAACGGAAAACCTGCCGTTATTTTAAACATCGAAAAACAACCAGGCGCCAATACTGTTACGGTAACAGAGCAAGTGCTGCTGGCCATTGCAGAGCTACAGGCATCTTTACCTAAAGATGTAAAAATCCAAACAAATGTTTTTAACCAAAGGGATTTTATCATCAACTCACTTACCAATGTGGAGGAGGCTTTACGGGATGGTTTTATTTTAATCATTATTATTTTATTTCTTTTTTTACTGAATTTCCGCACCACCATCATCACCCTTACCGCTATCCCTTTATCATTGGTGATAACTGCCATTGTTTTTAAAATAGCTGGTATATCCATCAATACATTAACATTGGGCGGTTTGGCAATTGCCATTGGGGAACTGGTGGACGATGCGATTGTAGATGTGGAAAATGTGTTCAGGCGATTAAAAGAAAATTGGGCAAGCCCCCATCCTAAACCATTAAAAAAAGTAATTTATGAAGCCAGCAGCGAAGTAAGGAATTCTATCGTGTACGCCACCATTATTGTGGTGCTGGTGTTTCTGCCATTATTTTATTTACAGGGCATAGAAGGTAAAATATTTGCGCCATTGGGCATTGCCTATATTACTTCCATCATCGCTTCACTGGTTGTTTCCTTAACCGTTACACCTGCTTTATGCAGCTATCTGTTGGGTACAGAAAAAAGCCTGCGCCCGGTAAACCTTATGTTTTGGAAGAAGGCTCCTTCCCCTTTGCAGAATGCCAGCCCCGGATTTTCGGCAGCGGGCGAGGAAGCCGGTGACAGCCAATTGGTAAGATGGTTAAAAAAGCAGGACAGGAAATTATTGCATCGTGGATTAAAACATCCTAAACTAATTATTGGCAGTGCCGTCATCCTGATTATTGCTGCGGCTTCCGTCGTTCCATTGTTTGGTACTGAATTTTTACCGCCATTCAATGAGGGCAGTTTTACAATTAATGTGGTGGCACCTGCCGGAACATCATTGAATGAAAGCAATAAAATTGGCAGCATTGCTGAAAAGCAGATTTTAAAAATTCCGGATGTGCTGCTTACTTCAAGACGAACAGGCCGGGCCGAGTTAGACGAACATGCCGAGCCGCCAAGCTATACCGAAATTGATGTAGCCTTAAAAGATAATCACAGAAGCATGAAGGCAGTGTTAGCAGACATCCGTGAAAACCTGGAAATATTAAAAGGCAGTAACATAAATATTGGACAACCCATCTCCCACCGCCTCGATCATTTGCTCTCGGGTGTAAGGGCGCAGGTGGCTATTAAAATATTTGGTAACGATTTGGCCGAACTAAGAACCAATGCTGCAGCAATGAAAGATATTTTAAGCACCGTGCCTGGTGTGGTTGACTTACAGGTGGAGAAGCAGGTATTGGTGCCACAACTGCAAATTAAAATAGACAGGAAGGCCATACAACGCTACGGGCTACAGGCTGGTAAAGTAGCAGAAGATTTAGAAGTATTTTATAATGGTAAAGTAAGCAGCCAGGTATTGGATGGACAAAAATCTTTCGATATTTTGTTGCGTACCAATGATGCAGACAGAAGTAATATTGAAAATATCCGGAACACACAAATTGCATTACCTGATGGTTCGCTCATTCCTTTATCCCAAATAGCCAGTATT
>JANPNY010000240.1:0-8005 GCA_031427745.1 Chitinophagaceae bacterium
AGTATGAGGGTAAATTTGGGTGCTTATTTTAATGTGGCTGCCGGTGTAAAAGTTATTGCACAGGGGCAGTAATGTTTTGTTGCTGCTAAAATGGCGAAGATTTTATAACGCTGCAGAAACTTGAAAAATGGGCTTATTTAAAACAGTTCGGTGTTCGGTGTACCACCTACCACAATAAGTAAAGTATGACGTCATTTTAAATTCACCCTTTAACGACACTCGTAGCTTTGCACCCTTGCACGGCTTACCTTTAGCCAACAAATTTTTTTATGAAAAAGCTGACTCTTTTTATAGCTGCATGCATACTTTTTTTTAATGCCCGATCTCAATCCATCGTCGGTAATTGGGAAGGAACATTAAACATTCAGGGCACGGAACTCCCCATTGTATTTCACATTAAAAAAGACAGCAGTAATAACTTTACAGCCACGTTTGACAGTCCTAAACAAAACGCCTACAACCTGCCTTGCAACGATGTAATTGCAAAAGACGATAGCCTGGTATTGATAATGAAAATGCTGAATGGAAAATATGAAGGCCTGTTGAGTGCAGATAAAAAAACAGCCACCGGCAAATGGTTCCAAGGAGGTAACAGCCTGCCGCTTGATATAAAAAAAACAAGTGATGTAGTAACAACTAAAGAATTTAAAAGACCTCAAACACCTAAGCCTCCTTTCCCATACCCAATAGAAGATGTTAGTTATTTTAATGCAGACAAGTCCATTCAATTTGGAGCCACTTTTACTTATCCTTCAACAACAGCCGGTAAAAAATACCCAACGGTAATATTGCTCACCGGCAGTGGTCAGCAGGACAGGGACGAAACCATATTTGAGCATAAATCTTTTGCTGTAATAGCCGACTATTTAACCCGGCAGGGCATTGCTGTATTGAGGGTTGATGACAGGGACAAGGGCAAAACAACGGGCGACTTCAGCAAAGCTACCAGTGCAGATTTTGCATTGGATGCAGCAGCTGGCATCAACTATTTAAAAAGAAGAAAAGAAACAGACACGTTGAACCTGGGCATTATTGGCCATAGCGAAGGTGGTATGATTGCGCCAATGGTTGCAGCCCAAAGAAAGGATATTAAGTTTATTGTTTTGCTTGCCGGGCCGGCAAGCCCCATCATCAACCTGATGGAACAACAGAGTGTGGATGTGGCTGCGTCTACCGGCGTAAATGCATTTGATCTTGAACTATACAGGCCGCTGTACAAAAATATGGCTATGGCTATTATAAAGGAAAACGATACGGCTATCGCAACAAAAAATGCAACCGATGTTTTTAATTACTGGCAAAATAAAAACACACCCGCTGTAGTAAAAAACACTACGGGTGTTACGGATGAAAAAAGCAAAGCTGCTTTTATTGCAATTTTTGTAAAGCAATTACAGCAACCCTGGTTTAAGTATTTCATGCAGTTTAATCCGGAAGATTATTTAAGTAAAGTACGCTGCGCTGTACTGGCAATAAACGGTGAGAAAGATATACAGGTGGCTGCAAATGCAAATTTAGCAGCTATTAAAAAAGCTATACCTACTGCCTCCATTAAATCAATGCCGGGCCTCAATCATTTGTTTCAGCATTGTATTAAATGTTCGGTAGATGAATATGCTGAGCTGGAAGAAACTTTTTCACCGGAAGTTTTGCAGATAATGGGTGATTGGATTAAAGGAGTTGTGGAAAGTAAAAAGTGAAAAGTAGAAAGTGAGTTGTCAATAGAGAATCATTGACCACTCACCATTGACCACTCACCACTCACCAACAGATGCAGCCAAAATATTTTGAAAACTGTATCGCTTATCGCTAAATTGAACGTTGAAAATGCAGGGAAAAATCAGAAGCAACGTTTTAAAAATGAATTCCTTTTTTTTACGCTAAGTAGCGTAGCTTCAACCATACCATTTACTGTTTATGCAAAGAAATATTTTTTACCTCCTGGTATCCTTTTTATTGTGCAGCACTGTTCTTAGAGCACAGGTTTCTGATAATTTTAGCGATGGGAATTTTACGGCAAATCCCAGCTGGACGGGTAATACATCCGATTGGAAGGTGAACGCTACCAGCCAGTTACAAAGTAACAATACCACCGCCAACGGTGGTTTTTATTTAAGTACGGCCAGTACGCTGGCCCGTTCTGTTCAATGGGAGTGGTATGTTAAATTAAGCTTCAATACCAGCTCTACTAATTATGCAGACATCTATTTAACTGCTTCTGCAAGTGACCTGCTGGCTACCGGCACCACCGGTTATTTTGTAAGACTGGGTGGTACGCTGGATGAAATTTGTTTGTATAAAAAAAACAGCAGTGGTGTAATTACAAAAATTATTGATGGTGCAGATGCTGTTCTCAATACCAGTAATAATGTGCTGAAGATAAAAGTTACGAGGGATGCTGCAGATCAATTTACCTTGTTAAGAGATATCACCGGCACCGGCAATTCATACATCAGCGAAGGAACTGTTACTGATGCAACCTATACATCTGCAGCATTTTTTGGATTGGCTGTTAAGCAAAGCACTGCCAGTTTTTTTCAAAAACATTTTTTTACTGACATAGTTGTAAAGCCCTATGCACCTGATATTGCGCCAGCAACCATCGTTAGTGCAACGGCCATTTCAAATAATTCGGTAGATGTTTTATTTAATGAACCGTTGGATAATATTAGTAGCCAGGTGGCAGCCAATTATGTCGCCAATAATAATATTGGCGCAGCGGGTACTGCCGTTATTGATGCAGTCAATAGTGCGTTGGTGCATTTATTTTTTACCGGCACTTTTCCCAATGGCATTACCAATACACTTACTGTAACCGGTGTGCAGGATGTAGCCGGTAATGCAATGACCAGCGGCACCGCCACTTTTTTTATCTACACACCACAGCAATATGATATTGTAATTGATGAATTAATCGCTGATGCAACACCACAAATTGGCTTGCCCAACAGCGAATGGATTGAGTTAAAAAATACAGGTGCATTCCCCATCAACTTGCAGGGTTGGCGTATTGGTGATGCAAGCGGACTAAGCGGACCTTTACCCAATTTTATTTTAAAGCCGGATAGTTTTGTAATTGTTTGCACCGGCAGCGCTGTTACCGGTCTGGCAGTATTTGGAAACACTTTAACTGTAACCAGTTTCCCTTCGCTGGATAATACAGGGGAACTACTTTACCTGCAATCGGCAACCGGACAAATAATTCATAGTGTACAATACAATATAAACTGGTATCAAAACGAATTAAAGCAGAATGGTGGCTGGACATTAGAAATGATAGACACCAAAAACCCCTGCAGCGGATTTACCAATTGGAGAGCCAGCACCGATTTACGGGGTGGCACACCAGGCAAGAAAAACTCAATAGATGGTAACAACCCCGATGCTGTTGCGCCTAAATTGTTAAGGGCTTATGCTACTGACAGCATCAATGTAGTATTGGTTTTTGATGAGCCGTTGAATAGCCTTAAAGCTGCTACAGCAATTAATTACAGCATCAGCGATGGTATTGGTTCACCTGCATCAGTTATTGCAACAGCACCTGCTTTTTCAAAAGTAAATCTTCGCCTGGCTACACCGTTACAACGAAATAAAGTTTACACCATCACCACACAAAACGTTACGGATTGTGCAGGAAATACTATTGGTGCAAAAAATACGGCAAAGGTTGGGCTAAGTGAAGTAGCTGATAGTTTGGGTATTATTGTAAACGAAATATTGTTTAACCCACCGGCGGCAGGGAGCGATTATGTGGAATTGTACAACCTCAGCAACAAAATAGTTGATCTTAATCAAACCTATATTGCCAACCGCAATAGCAGCAATACCATCAGCAGCATTGCGCTTTTGAGTAATGAACCGTATTTGTTTTTTCCACAGGAATTTTTAGTAGTTACAGAAAACCCGGATTGGGTAAAGAGTGCCTATATAACCCAAAACCCGGATGCATTTATTAAAGTTGCCAGCATGCCTTCTTATAATGATGATGCTGGTAATGTAATTGTTTTAAATGCCCAGGGGAAAATTACAGATGAGGTACCTTATTCAGATAAGTGGCATTTTAAATTGCTTGATAACAAAGAGGGAGTTAGTCTTGAAAGAATTGATTATGCTGCATCTTCGTCACTACCGGATAACTGGCACTCAGCAGCAACAAGTGTACACTACGGAACACCCACTTATAAAAATTCTCAGTTCCGCATAAATGATGGCGTGCAGGGCGAAGTAAAATTATCACCCGAAATTGTTAGTCCCGATAATGATGGTATGGATGATTTTGCTACCATTGATTACAGTTTTCCATCTGCGGGCTACATTGCATCCATTACAATTTTTGATGCCAATGGAAGGCCGGTACGCTTTTTACAGCGCAATGCATTGTGTGGTACACAAGGAAGTTTTAGATGGGATGGATTAGGAGAGAAGAACCAACAACTGGCAACCGGTGTATACGTTGTGTTTACAGAGATATTTAACCTGGCTGGAAATAGAAAGATATTTAAAACGCCTATTGTAGTTGCCAGAAGAAATTAAAAGTGCTAAATGATTCTTTTGCTAAGTTCCAGAAAGCTGTTTTTGAGAAAAGTAAGGCATAAAAAAAGGTCTTCATTATTACTAAAAATTAAATAATGAAAACCTCGGTCAATTTGAGTACGTTCTATCCCTAAGAAGCAATGAAATTTTTCAATCGGTTAAACTCCTTTGTAGAACTAGACACAAATAGGGCGTTGCAAAAAGCAACAAATGAATTTGCCATAGAGGCAAGGATGTTTTGGTGATTACTAGTGTTTGTCATGATATTGAATTTGAATGTAAAGTTAAATATCAATTAGGTAAATTTGTAACGTGTTTTTGCTAAATTTTATTTACCGTAATTTCCGAACTATATAACGCTGAAACCCTTTACATTATTGCATTTAGAGTTGCATATAAATTATTTTTTTAATGGACTCAAAAGATAATCCAGCCCATTTATTTTTATTTCGTACATAGTTTCCAGCAATATCCCCAGTTTTCCTTTTGGAAAACCTTTTCGTTGAAACCATTCCAGGTACCCTACCGGCAGGTTACACAGCAGTGTACCCTTATATTTACCAAACGGCATTTCCATTTTCACCAACTGGTACAATAGCTCACTATCGGGGCCTTGGTTCATGTTATCCATCATGCTTTAATATTGAATTTTTTTGCTGCAAAGTTCTATCTCAGCAGCCGGATTAATTATTTAATCCAACATGGTTATACACATATTTCAGCGTTTAATCCACCAATTGATTTTTGATGCAACAAAGGGTACTTTTTTATTCAATGCTTTTATACATTTACTGAATACAATTTAAACCGTTTATTAATACAGCTTGAAACAACAGTTTTATAAATCGCCAACTTTTTCTTGTAACCCAAATAACAGCCAGTTGCATTTAATTATTCAACTGGCTGATTCTTTTAAATGCGTATGCTATATAAATTAAATGAATTTTGTAATGGAATTACTGCGCCCGTTAAAGTGTGGGTATTGGCTCCTTATGTAAACACCGGCGATGATAATTTAAATTACTATTACGACTTTTCTCAAAGCATACAGGAATACAGCAACACGTTTGCGGCAATGCGTATTGAATGGCAATGGCAACCGGTAACTACCGAAGATTATGTCGAAATAATTGAAAGAATTGTAACTGAAAAAAAAGCCGGTCTTTATTTTCCCATTGTATTTAATATTTGTGATGGAGATGAAATCAATGGCACTCCTGGTGTTTCTGTGGTAAAATTATTAGAATCAAAAGGGCTGATTTACACCGGGGCTGATTCATTTTTTTACAACATCACTACTTCTAAAATTCCCATGAAAAAAGCATTTGATTATGCGCATGTATCAACTGCTCCATGGCAAGCCATTCATCACAACGAACAAAATATTGAACGCATTTTTGAGCGGCTGGGCAGTCCTATTATCCTAAAGCCCGCTGTTTCGGGAGGCAGCATGGGTGTGGGTATTAAAAATGTTGTTCATTCAGAAGCGGAATTAAAAGAACAAATGAATAAAATGTTTTCCGGCTATCGTGGATGGAACTTAGCTTCGGATGGTTTAATAGCAGAGGCATTTGTGCAAGGCGAAGAATATACCACACTGATTGTTGGCTCTTACAATAATCCTTCGGCAGCTACTATTTACATGCCGGTAGAAAGAATATTTCATGCCTCCCTACCCGACACAGAAAAGTTTTTGAGTTTTGACAGGCTGTGGGAAATTTATGAGGATGAATCGGCCATGCCCAACGACGATAATTTTTACGAATACGCTTTGCCGGAAAGTTCACTTATTGCGGCAATAAAGAACCTAAGCTGGGAAGCATTTATGGCAACAAAAGGCACAGGGTACAGCAGGGTTGATATCCGAAGGGATAAAAATACCGGCCGCCTTTTTGTACTGGAAGTAAATGCCCAATGCGGTATCAGCGAAGATGAAGATTATACATCTATCGGAGCTATACTACGCCTTAGTAATGCAACTTTTGTACAACTGATTACAGAAATTATCACCCATGCGCTTACAAGAAACAACATTTTACGGGTTGAAAATACATCCATTAAAAAGATTGCCTGACATCCAATATGGCTGATTTACAACCACACAGTGATAACAATATTTCTAAAGCTTCAACCGTAAAATGGGAAGGGTTACGTATCTGTGTATTGCAGCCTGATTATTCCACGTCTTCTGTTGATTACCAGCATTACGATCCGGTACGAAATTTAACTGGCCTGATACCCGAAGCATTGATAGACCATGTGTTGATTAACAAACTAACCACCTACCGGCAACTAAAAGATTTAAAGAAAAAAAACTACGACATTTTTGTAAATCTTTGCGAAGGATACCTTGAATGGGATGTGCCTTCCATTGATGTTATTTATAGCCTCGAATTATTAAAATTACCCTTTACCGGCCCCACTTCTTTACTGTACGACCCTCCTAAAGATTTAATGAAGTATGTAGCCTACACAGCCAATGTGCCTACGCCTGCTTATGCATTAATTGAAGATGAAACAACTTTTGAACAAGATTGTAAACACCTGCGCTATCCTTTGTTTGTAAAGCCGCACAAAGCCGGTGATAGTCTTGGTATTGATGATGCCAGTTTGGTAAACAACCCTGCTGAATTGATCAAAAAAATAAGGTTCATTATTGATGAATACAGTCCGCTGCTGGTGGAGGAATATGTAGATGGAAGAGAGTTCACAGTAATGATAGCTGCAACGGGCAATCCTAAAAAACCTATAACATTTAAGCCTGTAGAATACATTTTCCCTAAGGGAAAAAGTTTTAAAACCTATTCACTTAAAACAACCGAGCTGCATCCAAATGCCAATGTTCCTGTAACAGATAAAAATATTGACGGGCAGTTAAGAACAGCGGCTGCGGATATTTTTACTGGTTTTGGCGGGGTAGGCTATGCCCGTATGGATTTTAGGATGGATGCTGCAGGCAAACTTTTTTTCCTGGAAATAAATTTTACCTGCTCGGTGTTTTATATTGATGGATATGAAGGCAGCGCTGATTATATTCTTAAACATGATGGCACAGGACAGGCTGATTTTTTAAAACAAATAATTGCAGAAGGCATTGAAAGGCATCGCAGGCTTCAAAAAAAATATATAATGAAAGGCAGTGCTCTGGCGGGCTATGGTATTTATGCCACTACTGAAATTGAAGCGCACATTTTGGAAAACTGAAGTATAAACGGAAGATGTATGTGATAGGTGTGCATCATGTGTGTGTTGTTAATGTCGGAGTTGGGACCGACTGTTGTCAATGAAAAAACAGAGACAACACTGATTTACATATCAGCTAGTAAGTGTTGATATGCCCTCATCATCAAAAGTGCATGTGTTATGCTGTGCGTAAATGCAAAAGTAAATCGAGTAATTGAAAACAGATCAAATGATATACGCGTGTGTGTGGGTATGTGTTTGAGAGAGAGAGCGCGGGTTCAATCGCCGC
>JANPNY010000241.1:0-16398 GCA_031427745.1 Chitinophagaceae bacterium
ATCATCTTCATTTAAAGGAATGATCGGCATAAACTCCATTTCATCTTCGGGCCCCTGTATAAAAAATTGATTACTCATAGTTTGTTTAATAATTAGTCAAAATGTCAATCTTGCCGTTTATTTTGTTGTATTTCAGGCAGATATGTATTGTGGCAAGTATAATGCCGAAAGGGTTTTATCTTTTAATTTTGAAAACTTTTGCTATTTGATTGTTGCAAATTTGAGGCTTAAAATCATTATTGTGTAACTAAATTTTACCTGAAAACTTAAACGACTGCAAATGTAAGGATTGATGTAAGTCGATTTTCAGTTTTCAACGTATTGCAAAACCTGCTTTGTGGCAAGAACAATAGCACCCATATTGAAAATGACTACCGTGCAAAAAACATGACGAACCCTTGTGCGGCAAACCCTTTATTACAGCAAATAAAATTGTTTATATTAGATGCCAGAACTTGTGATAGTTAAAATAAAGAGGTTGAGAGAGATGAATCAATATTTGCTTTTGTCACATTGCCAAAAATTTAATTTAAACCATCCTTAACAACCTGATTTTATTTGTAAGAAGAGATTTAGTAAATTTACAATACCGACAATGAAAAAATACTGCTTTACTTGCATCGTTATTGTATTCTTACTGCTAGCGGCAGGGCATTCCCGTGCACAGCAAGGAGTAAATGATACCCTGGTTACAGGTGCAGTCGTGTACATGGGTGATACCATTGAGGCAAAGACGCTGCCCTTTGTTTCACTTTTTAGCAGGTTAACCGATGCACAGCGCAGAGCCCGGGTAGAGTGGACACGGTTAAGAAATGCTATTTATGTAACCTTTCCTTACGCAAAGCGGGCCGGTTTGGTGATGAATGATGTTAATGCACACCTGGTGGGCATTAACGATAAGGATAAAAGAAAGAAATACATCAATTCAAGAGAAAAGGAATTAAAGCGGGAGTTTGCAGATCCGCTTACCAACCTGTCTATTTACCAGGGCAAAGTGTTGATGAAATTAATTAACCGGGAAACGGGCAATAATTGTTATGAGATTATAAAAGAATACAAAGGCGGCTTTCTTGCAAGATTTTACCAAACCGTGGCGTTTTTCTTTGGAACCAATCTGAAGCAAGCGTACGATAAATCCGGAAACGATGCCGAAATGGAAAAAATTGTGCAGGAAGTTGAAAGGATGTATGGGTATAGAAGTTGAATCCACTTGCAATAAATAAAAAATACAAAAAGTTCCCATTGAATTTTTCCTTCGTTTTTCTCAGGAGGCATAAAATAGTAAGATCCATTGCATTTCGTCATAGTACCTTCGCACATCAAAACTTAAAGAACATCGTTCACTAATCACTATCAATCGATCTCAATAAATGAAATTAGATGTCCTGGCAATTGCGGCCCATCCGGATGATGCGGAACTTTCCTGCAGCGGGGTTTTGCTTAACGAAAAGTTAAAAGGTAAAAAGACCGGGATTGTAGATCTAACCCAGGGAGAGTTGGGTACACGGGGTTCTGCAGAAATAAGGAAAGCTGAAGCGGCTGTGGCTGCTGGCGTTTTGCAATTAGATGTGCGGGACAACCTGCAACTGGCAGATGGCTTTTTTACGCACAATGAAGAAAGCCTGAAAAAAGTAATACAGGCCATTCGGAAATACCAGCCGGAAATTATCTTGTGCAATGCCCCTGAAGACCGCCACCCGGATCATGGCAAAGGAGCCTCGCTGGCAGAAGATGCTGCTTTCTTAGCCGGACTGAGAAAAATTGAAACCTATGATGAGGGCGTCTTACAGCCCATCTGGAAACCTGCCTATGTATTTAATTATATTCAGGACAGATACCTGCATCCCAACTTCGTTGTGGATATAACCGATGTAATGGATAAAAAAATTGAATCCATAAAAGCCTACGGAACCCAGTTTTTTAACCCCGATTTAAATGAGCCGCAAACCTATATTTCCACGCCAGAATTTATTGACGGCATTGTACATAGGGCAAGTATGCTGGGTAAAATGATTGGGGTTAAATATGCTGAAGGTTTTATTAGCAAAAAGATGATTGGCATCCATGATTTTGATGCTTTGATCAAACAAATTACCTGATTGGATGTTGAACAAAATGCGTCGAAATCTTTTAATATAGTGTAATTTGCACTCCAATAAATTTTAATTAATGGCAACTCCAAAGTTTATCAACACAAATAATAACTTTCAGCAGGAACTGAAAAAAAGGGTAAACCAATATTTTGAAGAAAACAATAAATCATCTACGGGTAATTTTAGTTTGTTTTTTAAAGCAATCTTTTTTTTCGCTTCTTATTTAGCATTGTATGTTCATCTTGTATATTTCACGCCACCTGCATGGCTGGCAGTACTGGAATGTATATTGATGGGTGGGTTTACAGCCGCTATCGGTTTTAATGTAATGCACGATGGCGGCCACGGTAGCTTCAGTAAAAATAAGCTGGTTAACAAACTGGCCGCTTTCTCGGTAAACTTTTTAGGTGCAAGTCATATTATGTGGAAGATGAAACATAATATCATCCATCACACTTACACCAATATTGATGGAGTTGATGATGATATTGAAATCAAGCCATTTCTTAGGATGTGCAGCACACAAAAGCGTTATAAGTTGCACAGGTTTCAGCACTATTATGTTTGGTTTCTTTACACACTGTTACATCTTATCTGGGTTTTTCAAACGGATTATAAAAAATATTTTTCTAAAAAAATAGGTTCCGTTCCATTAACAAAAATGAGCATGCAGCAACATATTGGATTTTGGGGTGCCAAAGTTGGATACGCCATTCTCTTTATGATAATTCCAATCATTAAACTCGGTTTTTTTCAATGGGCAATTGGTTTTTTAATTGTAAGTATGGTTACTGGTTTTGTTATCAGCATTGTTTTTCAACTGGCACATACGGTGGAACATTTGGAGTTTCCTGTTCCTGAAGTATTAACCCAAAAAATCGAAAACGAATGGGCTATTCACCAGGTTCAAACTACAGCTAACTTTGCCACCAAAAATAAATTTTTGAGCTGGTTGGTGGGAGGATTAAACTTCCAGATTGAACATCATCTATTCCCTAAAATTTCACATATTCATTACCCTGCCATCAGCAAAATAATTAAACAAACATGTGCCGACTTTAATATTAAGTACGTAGAATTTAAGAGAATGCGTCATGCGGTTGCATCACATGCAATGTACCTTCGCAGAATGGGCAAAGCAATAGCGTAACAGGTTAATATTTTTTATACAATGCCTTTGTAGTTATCAACACAAAGGCATTTTTTTTTGTAAAAACTTTAAAATATACACAACATGGAAAAACTTGACTGGCATAATAAACACCAAAAAACATTAACCACCGGCGATAAGGTAGCGGATATAGTATCTAACGGAATGGGTTCATGGACCTTTATCATTTGGCAAACCATTATTGTGGTAATATGGATGCTGATGAACATTATTGGTTTTATAAAACATTGGGATGCTTATCCGTTCATATTACTCAACCTTATTTTTTCTACCCAGGCAGCCTATGCAGCACCCATTATTATGATGAGCCAAAAAAGACAGACAGACCGGGACAGGGTGCAGGCACAAGACGATTACAATACCAACATCGAAGCAAAAAAAGAAATTGAAGCTTTACAATTACAGCTAAGCAAACTGGAGATAGAAAAACTGGATAAGATTATTCAATTACTGGAAGGCAGGCAAGTACATAAAGCCACTTAAAACTTTTGAGAAAGAATAATTGCGCTGTAACCAGTGGACATTGGGCGGTATAAAACAGCAATTGGTTTTTACACTGCCACAGATTGTGTAAATTGCGGCACAAATAATAAATGATGATTGAAGAAAAGAGCCTGAATTTTATAGAAGAAATTATTGAAGAGGATTTAAAAAGCGGAAAATACAAATCCATACTTACCCGTTTTCCACCAGAACCCAATGGATATTTACATATTGGACATGCAAAAAGTATTTGCTTAAATTTTGGATTGGGTATTAAGTACGGAGGCCAAACCAATTTACGCTTTGATGATACTAACCCTACCAAAGAAGAAACAGAATACGTTGATAGTATTAAGGAAGACATTCAATGGCTTGGCTTTACCTGGGCCAATGAATTGTATGCAAGTGATTATTTTGATCAACTATATTTATTTGCAGAGAAGCTTATTGAAACCGGATTGGCTTATGTGGATGATTCCACAGCTGAAGAAGTAGCATCTTTAAAAGGTACACCCACAACACCCGGCACAGATTGCTTGTACCGCAACAGAAGTGTTGCAGAAAATTTGCAGTTATTCAGGGAAATGAAGGGAGGCAAGTACCAGGATGGAGAAAAGGTGTTGAGAGCAAAGATCGATATGGCGGCTAATAATATGCACATGCGTGACCCTATCATTTACCGCATTAAACATGCCCATCACCACCGTACCGGCGATACCTGGTGCATTTACCCCATGTACGATTTTGCCCATGGACAAAGCGATAGCATAGAAAAAATAACCCACAGCATTTGTACGCTTGAGTTTATTCCGCACCGGGAATTATATGACTGGCTGATTGAACAACTCGAAATATTTCCATCTAAGCAATATGAATTTGCAAGGCTCAACATGACATACACCGTAATGAGCAAGCGCAAATTATTACAGCTGGTAGATGAGGGCTATGTAAGTTCATGGGACGATCCACGGATGCCTACCATTAGTGGAATGCGGCGCCGGGGATATACCGCAGAAAGCATCCGGAATTTTTGCGACAGAATTGGCATTGCCAAAAGGGAAAATATGATTGACATTAGTTTACTTGAATTTTGTGTAAGAGAAGATCTCAATAAAAAAGCTCCCCGTGTAATGGCCGTACTGGATCCTTTAAAACTTGTAATTACCAATTATCCCGAAGAACAAACAGAAGATTTGTTAAGTGAGAATGGCCCCGAGGAAAGTTTTGGTACCCGGCTTATACCTTTTAGTAAAGAATTGTGGATAGAGGCAGAGGACTTTATGGAAGTGCCTGCCAAGAAATATTTCCGGCTGGCACCGGGTGCAAAGGTTCGCTTAAAAAGTGCCTACATTGTACAGTGTGATAGTTTTGTAAAAGATGAAACCGGTAAAGTAACAGCAATACATTGTACCTATTTTCCTGAAAGTAAAAGTGGGAGCGATACTAGTGCAATTGTTGTAAAAGGAACCATTCATTGGGTGAGTGCGGTACATGCATTAAAGGCATCCATCCGGTTATACGATCGTTTGCTGCAGGTAGAAAATCTTTCTACAGAAGAAGGTGATTTTAAATCGTACATCAACCCCCAATCCTTACAGGTAATTGATACAGCGTATGTAGAGCCTTCGTTGCAGCATGCTCCCGTACACAGTGGCTACCAGTTTATCCGCAAGGGTTATTTCTGTTTGGATAAAGACAGCACTGCTACAGAATTAATCTTTAATAGAACGGTGACTTTAAAAGACGCCTGGGCAAAAGAAACGAAGAAAAACTAGCAGCTGTTTTAATTAGTTAAATTAGCTATCCTTTTGTACAAGTCATGTTGCACAATGGTATGCCGTACAAGTGAGTGACACAACGATGATGCCCATAGCTGTAGTTTTTGCTGGTATAAAAAAAGCCAATAATTTAAGAAACGGCTAGGTAGATTTTTTGGGAGGTAATTTTAAATCCGGTAATGCAGCCGCAACCAACATCACAATGGTAGAAATAAGCATTAGATAAATGCCTGCTCTTTTTTCGGGGCAGTAAGCATTGTAGCAGGAAGTAAAAAGTATATAGCTTTTTATAGCGTAGCCAACTCCAATAGCGCATACAAAAAGGTTGGTTCTTTTAGCCCAAATTTTGGGCAACAACATCAGCGTTAAGGCAAGTACAGCAATCAATACAAGGAATTTGCCGGGCTTGCCATATTGGTTTTGGTAAGAATAAAAACCTGTGAATGATTGGCTGATATCTGAATAATAAGCCCATGGTATAAAGCAGGCAATAATTAAAACAACACAGGCGATTAT
The DNA here is from genome assembly GCA_031427745.1 of Chitinophagaceae bacterium. Classification (GTDB taxonomy): domain Bacteria; phylum Bacteroidota; class Bacteroidia; order Chitinophagales; family Chitinophagaceae; genus Ferruginibacter. The sequence goes on from JANPNY010000241.1 coordinate 6,042, forward strand.
CCCGACGGGGCGTAATTTTTTTATAAGCATAAAATATATAAAAATCCCTCCCCGGATTGGAGAGGGATTTAGGAGGTTCCGAGCAGATTCGAACTGCTGTAGAAGCTTTTGCAGAGCTTTGCCTAGCCACTCGGCCACAGAACCAATTCATCAAAAAAACTATCTAACTACTAATCGAATTAAAAGCCGATTTATTTTAGAGATCGCAAAAATAAGGGTTTTTTTTAATCAAAAATCTAAATCTAAATGCGAAATTCGGTTTTCAATAAATTAACGATGCATAGGATCGCAGAATCAGAATTAATTATCAACAACCGTGGCGCTGTTTACCACCTCAACTGCAGACCGGAAGAAATTGCGCAAACAATTATAACCGTTGGTGATCCGGACAGGGTAAAGGAAGTGAGCAAACATTTTGATACAATCGAATGTAGAAATCAGCACAGGGAATTTATTACACACACCGGTTATATTGGTAACAAAAGAATTAGTTGTGTAAGCACTGGCATTGGTCCGGATAATATTGATATTGTATTTAATGAAATGGATGCACTGGCTAATATTGATTTTGAAACAAGGCAGATAAAGGAGCAATTAACCGTATTGAATTTTATACGCCTGGGAACTTCCGGCTCTTTGCAGGAAAACATACCGGTGGATAGTTTTGTAGTAAGTACGCACGGGCTGGGCCTCGATAACCTCCTTAACTTTTACCGCCTGCAATACAACGAAGAAGAGCAGCAACTACTGCAGGCTTTTAATAATCATACCCAACTAAATGCAGGTAATATTTCGCCCTACATCTGTATGGCAAGCGGCTATTTATTAAAACATTTTACCGCCAATTATTACCATGGTATTACTGCAACATGCCCTGGCTTTTTTGGTCCGCAGGGTAGGGTGTTGCGGCTGGGGTTAGCCTATCCAAACCTGGTTGACCAGCTGAGTTCATTCAATTTTGGTAGTCGCCGCATTACCAATTTTGAGATGGAAACGTCTGCTATATATGGTTTGGGCAGGGCACTTGGTCATAACAGTCTTAGCATTAGCACCATTGTTGCCAACCGCATCCGGAAAGAATTTTCAAGAGACGGGAACAAAGCTGTTGAAAATTTAATCACTCAATCATTAGCTGTTTTAGCCAGTATGTAACTTGTTTTTCTAAAAAAGAAATCTAAAAAAATAAACCATCAGTAATGAAAAAAGCCATTCTTAGTATTGTAATGTCCGTGCTTTTAACTATTGTATTTGCACAGGAAAATTTACCCACCGATTATCTTAGTAAAGAATTTCATAAAGGGAGACGGGATGAATTTAGAAAGCTGATGCCGGCCAATTCGGTTGCAGTAATTTTTGCTTACCCGGAGAGGACTTTTTCCCGGGATATCAGTTATCAATATCATCCTAATCCTGATTTATATTATCTCTCCGGGTTTAAAGAATCCAACGCTGTCTTACTTATTTTTAAGGAAAGTCAGCAATCAAACAATCTTCAATATAATGAGGTAATATTTGTGAGGGATAGGGATAAACTTGCTGAGACATGGACTGGCAGGCGTTTAGGTATTGAAGGTACTAAAGAAAAATTAGGCTTTTCTGTTGTTTATACAACCAAGGAGTTTAACAATTTCCCCATCAATTTTAAAAATTTTACTACGGTACTTTCCGCAGGTATTCCTACCGATATCAAAAATGATAATTCGGGTTATGATTTAGCAGGCCTTCTTAAAACTTTCAGGGATAAAGCGGCTATCAGCGATGAAGACAGAACCCTGCACAATCTTCAGCAACGGTTAGCCGCAAATACCAATATGCAAAACCTTGAACAAATGATTGCAGGCATTAAGAGAACTGCTGTAAACAATGAGAAAATATTAAGTGACAGTTATATTCAACAGCTAATGGCGAAGCCGGATTCCGTGCAGCTAGAAGCTATTAAAGTCAAATTGCTTTCACAAAAGGATGGGATGGATTCTTACAGAGAAATTATCACCGCATTGCGGCAAATTAAAACTGCCGAAGAAATGGTTGTATTCCGGAAAGCAATAAAAATTTCTGCCATAGCCCATACAGAAGCCATGAAGGCTGTAACAGCTAATATGAGTGAAAATGAAGTGGACGGTATTCACCGGTACATTCATAGAATATATGGCGCTGAAGATGAAGGATACCCCACCATTGTTGGTGCTGGCGCAAACGGCTGTATTCTGCATTATGGAGAAAATAACAATACTAAAATAGACAATCAATTATTGCTGATGGATGTAGGTGCGGAGTATCATGGCTACAGTGCAGATATTACGAGAACAGTACCGGCAAATGGAAAATTCACCGCCGAACAGAAAGCAATTTACGAGCTGGTGTACGAGGCGCAGGAAGCTGTGTTTAAATTATGTATAGAGGGAACACCCTTTGGAAATCTTAATAAAAAATCAACAGAAATTTTAGCAGATGGTTTATTGAAATTGGGCATAATAAAAGATAAAAATGAAGTAAGAACTTATTACCCCCATGGGTGTTCTCACTACTTAGGCTTGGATGTGCATGATATTGGAGATAACCTTTCGCTGAAAGAAAATATGGTGATTACAGTTGAGCCGGGTATCTATATACCTGCCGGGAGCAACTGTGATAAAAAATGGTGGAATATCGGTGTACGAATTGAGGACGATGTATTAATCGGCAAAAATAACTTCGAAATACTGTCAATTGATGCTGCCAGAAAATGGGATGATGTTGAGAAAGTAACCGCAGAAAAAAGCAGATTAAGTGATATCAATTTGCCAAAATTATAAGATAGAATTATAGATTAGTTTTGCAAAGAAAAATACAGCGGCAAGTGAATTCCATTTTATTATCTGGACATTTAATTCTTCAATTCTCTAAATTAAATTGAGTAGCAAAATCGTGATAGGTGTTTTAATATTCCTTCACCTGCATTCTAAACAAAACAGCTAACACCAGGCACATCAACATGAAAGTAACTTTTTATAAATACCACGGTACCGGTAATGATTTTATCATTCTCGACGATTACAATTCCGCTGCGCCTGTTTTAACTAATAAGCAAGTGATGCAACTGTGTAATCGTCATTTTAGCATTGGTGCAGATGGACTAATGTTGCTAAGTAAAAAGGAAGGATACGATTTTGAAATGCAATACTACAACTCGGATGGTAATCAAAGTACCATGTGTGGAAATGGTGGCAGGTGCCTGGTAAAATTTGCCTACCAGATGGGCATGCATAAGAGCAGTTTCCGGTTTTATGCCATAGATGGAGAACATGAAGCTGAGATAGATATTGATGGTACTGTTAGTCTTAAAATGCAAGATGTTGCCAAGGTAGAATTTCATAATGGTCATGCAGTACTGAATACAGGATCACCTCATTTTGTAAAATTTGCATCCGATGTTAGAGACATTGACGTGGTAGCTACCGGGAGTGATATCCGCTATAGCAATGCGTTTTCGGCCGAAGGCATTAATGTAAATTTTGTAGAAACAATTGATGAGGATAGCATTTTTGTACGCACTTACGAGCGGGGAGTGGAGGATGAAACACTGAGTTGTGGCACAGGAGTAACTGCATCAGCATTACTTGCGGCTCATAACGATAAAGGATTTAATACTGTTAAAGTAAGAACAAAAGGTGGTAACCTGAGCGTAGAGTTTGACAAAGTTGATGACGAGCATTTTGAAGATATCTGGCTTTGCGGCCCCGCCGAATTTGTATTTAAAGGTGAAATAGAAATTGGATAATAGAGTCATTTTTCTAATAACGTTCGTCAGGAACATTTTTTAATCCGTTCCTTTTAAAAGTATAGATTACTTTGCGGCAACGGCGAAAGCATTCTCTCTAGTAGTTTAGCGTTCCCTTCACACCATTTTATAAAAACTGCAACCTAAATAACCTTCGAACAATCAAATGATACAGTATTTTAAAAATATAGAATCCCATACGGTTGCCATTGATAAACCGGAGGTTGGCTCATGGGTAAATGTATTGCCACCACTAAAGCAGGAAGAGTTTACAGAACTGAGTGAGAAGCTGGATATTCCCATCGACTTTTTAAAAGATTCCCTTGATATTGACGAACGCAGCCGGTACGAAGTGGAAGATAATGCCAAGCTGATTGTAATAAAAACACCAACAGAAAACAATTCTTTTAATGATAGCGATGCCTATTATATCACCATCCCCATCTGCATCATATTAACGCATCAGCAAATAGTTACCGTAAACTCATTTGAAAATGAAGCCATCAAAAAATTCTTAAACACTTTTCAAAACCGAAGCCCGGATAAGAAAAATATGATGGTACTAAAAATCTTTGAAAAGGTGGTTACCAACTATCTTGATTTTTTAAAAGAGATTAACCAGCGCAGAAATTTGCTTGAGCAAAAATTGTACGACAGCAACAGGAATGCAGAGTTGCTGGAACTAGTGCGGATTCAAAAAAGCCTGGTTTATTTTATTACAGCCCTGCGCAGCAACGAACTGCTGATGATTAAGATGGCACGTACCAACGTACTCCAATTGAATGAAGATGAGAAGGAGTTTTTAGATGATCTTATTGTAGAAACCAGCCAGGCTTTGGAAATGGCCAACACGTACACAACCATTTTGAGTAGTACACTCGATGCATTTGCAAGCATCATATCCAACAACCTTAACAATGTAATGAAACGGTTAACTTCCATTACAATTATCATTTCATTACCCGTATTGGTAGCTAGTGTTTATGGCATGAACGTACCAATACCCGGACAGGATGCACCGCATTCTTTTTATGTACCCATTATTATTTCAATAGTATTGTCTGTTATTATTAGTGCCTATTTTATGAAGCGGAAATGGTTTTAAATTCATTAGCATGTTTACAATAAGAGTTTATGGTATTTTAATAAACGATGCAAAGCAGGTGCTGGTGAGCGATGAATATATCCGTGGCGGCTATTACACCAAATTTCCCGGCGGTGGCCTTGAGTTAGGTGAGGGTACAAGAGATTGCCTGCAAAGGGAATTTATAGAAGAGATGAATTTAAAAGTAGCGGTCGGCGACCATATTTACACAACCGATATTTACCAACGCAGTGCCTTTAATAATGCCCACCAAATTGTTGCCATTTATTACTTAGTTAAGGCGTTGGAACCTATCCAGTCTCCCCTTAAAATTGTTCCGTTTGATTATGATGAATCCCAACTGGCGCTGTATAAAAAAACACAGCAAATAGAATCGTTCCGTTTTATTGATTGGGAGCAATTCGCTCCGGAAGCAGTTACATTGCCGTTAGATAAAATTGCTGCAGAGCTGGTTAAAACGAAATGTTGATCAGTATATTTTAAGGCACCACTAACCTGGTTCTTCAGCTAAACAACTAAACCACTAATCTTCTAAACCACTAATCTCCTAAACTAATAATCTCTTAACCCGCTAAACTTCTAAACTCCTAAACCTCTAAACTTCATTCATGACACAGCAAATAGCCCACATAGCCATCGTTGTTAATGACTATGATGATGCCATCCGCTTTTATACGCAGCAACTAAATTTCACTTTAATTGAAGACACTAAACTTAGCGAACAAAAACGTTGGGTGTTGGTGGCACCACCTGGCTCCAATTGTTGCAAATTGTTGTTAGCAAAAGCAGCCAATAAAGTCCAGCAAAGCAGGGTAGGTAACCAAACCGGCGGCAGGGTTTTCCTGTTTTTACATACCGATGATTTTTGGAGAGATTACAAAGCCTATGCAGATAACGGAATACAATTTTTAAGAGAACCGGTAAAAGAATCTTACGGCACAGTAGCCGTATTTGAAGACTTGTATGGCAACCTTTGGGATTTGATAGAGCCGGTTAGTTTGTAAAGTTTTAGATACTGTGGTGGCAAAATACTCACGTCTAAAAAAGTTTAAAGTCTAAATACTAAGTATTCAATATGTAGTGCTGGATGTTTTTCTTACCTTCCACATATGAAACATTTTAAGCCATATTGTAAAGAGGATATTTTATCGCTTACTAAAATACGCCGCTTTGAAACCAAGATTGGCGAACGAGTGCAGGTATTAAAAAAAGGAGGCGATTGGACACAGGAACTGCAGCATTCCAACGCAAAGTATGTGCTGTTGGGCATCCCGGAGGATATTGGTGTAAAGGGTAATTATGGAATTGGCGGAGCCGACACTAACTGGCTTCCCTTTTTATCTTCTTTTCTGAATGTGCAAAGCAATGATTTTTTTACCGGCGAAAACATATTATTGTTGGGGCATTTTGATTTTGGCGATCTTAAATACCTGATAGAAAAAAATGCCTTTGACCAGGAAGAATTGATAGATGCTTACCGGCATGCAGTTAATGCCATTGATGAGTCTGTTGAAAATGTTATTAAAATAATTGCAGCTGCAAAAAAAATACCCATTGTAATTGGCGGCGGGCATAATAATTCATATCCCATTATCAAGGGCGTTTCCAAGGGTTTGTTTAAAGCAGATATTATTCCGTTGGCACAAATCAACGTAATTAATTTAGATGCACATGCAGATTATAGAACAACCGAAGGCAGGCATAGTGGCAATGGATTTCGCTATGCAGGTGAAGATGGGTATTTAGGTAAATATTGCATTATTGGCTTACACGAAAACTATATTCCTCAAAACGTGTTGATGGATATCCATAACGATCCATTTGTTGATTTTATCAGCTACGAAGAAATGTTTTTGCATGAAAGAAAAAATTTTATTCAAGCCGTAGCGCATGCCACGGGCTTTACGGAAGATACATATACCGGTATAGAAATTGACCTCGATTGTATTGAAAATGTACTGAGTAGTGGTACTTCGCCTGCCGGTATAAATTTACTGCAGGCAAGGCAGTACGTCTGTTTTGCGTCGCTGGATGCAAAAGTTGCTTATCTCCATATTTGCGAAGGAGCCACCCAATTAGCCGATGGAAGAAGAGATGACAACACCGGGAAATTAATCAGCTACCTGGTGAGTGATTTTGTAAAGGAGGGAAGTTCCTAAAATTATAGCGCCGTCCTCACTGTTTTTTTTTATTTCATTTATCGGCTGCAAAATTTCTTGATTCTGAAATATTTTTTAATTTTTTTTTATGAACAATAATATTCATCCCTGCTTATGGTTTAATGGTAATGCCAAAGCTGCTGCCGATTTTTATTGCTCACTTTTTCCCAGCTCTAACATCACGGTAGATACGCCAATGGTGGTAAACTTTAAATTAAGCGGCCAAAAATTCATGGGGTTAAATGGTGGGCCACAGTTTAAATTTAATCCATCCATTTCTTTTTTTATTATCAGTGAATCAAATGAAGAAATAGATGAGTTGTACAAACAACTTTCGGATGGAGGCATGGTAATGATGGCGCTCGGCAAATACGATTGGAGCGAATACTATGCGTTTGTGCAGGACCGCTTTGGGCTGGCCTGGCAAATTATGAAAGGTAAGTTGAGCGATGTGAATCAAAAAATAACTCCCGCATTCCTCTTTGTTGGCAGCAACTTTGGAAAAGCAGCGCAAGCTGTAAAATTTTATATAGAAGTTTTTCCGCAGTCATCTATTGATGGAATTTTATTGTACACCAAACAAGAAGGAGATGTAGCAGAAACCGTTAAGCATGCACAATTTATTTTAGACAAAAAAGTATTTATGGCAATGGATGGGGCGGGTGCCCATAATTTCGCTTTTAATGAGGCCATCTCCTTTGTTGTTGAATGCAACAACCAACAGGAAATAGATTTTTATTGGAATAAACTTATTGCAGATGGTGGCCAGGAAAGTAATTGTGGCTGGCTGAAAGATAAGTTTGGCGTATCATGGCAAATTGTTCCAACAATCCTGGGTAAACTAATGACTGACCCGGTAAAAACTCCCCGGGTAATGCAGGCATTTATGCAAATGAAGAAATTTGATATTGCTGCTTTGGAAAAAGCAGCGGAATAAAATATCATTTTATGAAAGCATCAGAAACGATTACCGTTGATAAATAAATTGCTAAATGCTCCAAGGGCCAAAACCATTACACAATTGTGGTTACTAAATGAAGTAAAAATTTAAACAATTCCATCAATCTAACTGCGAACACCCTGATTTAAATCACAACTGTTCCGCCAATTCCTTTTCACTTGCTACACCATCTCTTCGCCAAACCTGCTTACCATTTTTAAATAAAATGAATACGGGTAGGGCAGTAACGTTATACTTTTCGAGAATTTGCTGGTCTTTACCGCCATCCACTTTTACCAGTTTAAATTTGCCGGGATTATCGGTTGCAAGACTATTTAAAACCGGCTCCATTTTTCTGCACGGAGGGCACCAAACTGCACCAAAATCTACCAGTACAGTTGCAGAAGAATTAATAGAAGTATTAAATTCATCCAAACTCATTTGTTTGGCATCACTCTTTCCTTCTAACGGCCTTGCTGCGGCTTTCCAGGCATTAATGCCCCCACTTAGTTCATACACTTTTTCATATCCTTCAGCTCTCATTTTTGTTGCTGCTGCTGCACTTCTGCCACCGGCAAGACAGTACACATATACAGGGTTGGTTTTGTCAACAAAAGCCACCCGGCGGTTAAATTCTTCTTTGTTATTCCAATCTGCCAGCAAAGCTCCTTTGATATGTCCCCCGTCATACTCACCCGGTGTTCTTACATCTAAAATCTGTATGGAATCTTTATTGCTTTTATTGTTGATACCAGCTTCAAATTCAGCAGCATTCAGGCCCGTAGTTTGTGCAGCACACGAAAAAAGACTTAGAGAAAGAATAATTGCAGCGATACTATTAAACAGGTATTTCATAACGTAGAATTTTTTAAACAAAGTTCTGCATAATGTTGCAATAAAAAGCCACCCTGCAGAAAACCGGGGCAATTAGATTGAACGCAGTGTATGTATTAAAGGGTTGCCAACCTTCATAAAAGAATGTAGAATATTAAAAGGTTGGCAACCCTTACGGCCTTGATGCAATAAAAAGCCACCCTGTAAAAACAGGGTGGCAAAATTTATGATAAAATAACTGCTAAGCTTCCGGTGTAAGGTATTGTGCATATGCATAGCCTTCTTCTCCATCATCCGTACGAACCAGCCACCATTGTGCGCTGCTTTGGCTCACCAGCGTAATAATTTCGTCATGTGCTGCCTTGCCAACAATTGGCTGGTCTGTACCGGGTCCTTTACGGATATTGAGGTTACTGCTTTCTGTAGTTACTTTTACTTTGGTAACAGAGGCGGCCACATCTACATTCACATTCATTACCAGGTCGCCCGAAACAAAATTGGGATCGATACTATCATACGTGTTCCATAACTGATCTTTAACAGCGCCACTTGGAGCCGTACCGTCAATATATAAAACATTATCCTGCTCTCTTACCTGTAAATTCGTTACGCCGGCCGCAGTTGCTGCGTCCGTGAGTTGTTTGTATTTAACTTGTAATGACATAGTTTGATTCCTCCTGTAATTTTAGTTTACTGTTAATTTATTATCAACCTTTTTTGGTTTTAAAGATTGAAGCACCGGCATTAGTTTTTTGAGAGCGTCTTTTTTAATCTCACCTGTTAGTGTAATAACGCCATCTTTTACATCAGCCATCACACCGGGAAAGTCTTTAACAGCATCCGTTACAGCTTTTGTTAATGGATCGTCTGCGGCAATAACAACAGGCGCAGGTGGTGGTGGAGGAGGCGTAACAGTACAATTGTTAACTACAGATTTCACCCCTTTAATACCGCCAATTTCCTTTTCGCACATCGTCTTGCATTCAGGATCTTTTACTTCACCACTGATAGTGGCAATCCCGTCTGTTACTTCTACAGTAGCCCCCGTCATAGCAGGTGTGGATTTAATTTTTTCTTCAATGGCAGCCTTTATATCGGCATCTTTAGGACTGCAACTCATAAATGAAGTAGTTGCAATAATGGCTACAGCCATTAATACTTTTGTTAGTTTCATAATTATTGATTTTTTTGTTTGAATTGAATATTAAAATTATGTTTTTAAATATAAAACGCAGGTTTATAAATACTTTTTTTAAAAAGATGTTTACTGATTGATTTTTGATGATTGTTTATTTGAAAATGAAAAGATCAACGGATTTAACACCTCGAAAAATTTGTTTGCCCGATGCATCAAAAAATTTATTGAATCAATGATTTTGAGGCTTTTTAGCAACCAGAAAAACTGATTGTACAGCTTAATTGAGTTTTAAGAACCAACGCTGGTACAACCTTAGATTGTTCTGGATTATTTCTTTAATTTTAGCAAATGCGTGAAGGAATGTTTATAAAACGTAATGTAGATAAGTGGAACAGGTACCAGCATGAAAAAACGGATGATC
>JANPNY010000242.1:0-2220 GCA_031427745.1 Chitinophagaceae bacterium
AAGTATCATTACATGGGGCAACGGAGTGCAACAGGTATCCGTTATCTTATCCGCAATTGTATTTTTGAACCCACCCTTAATCCTGAACTGGATTCTGTAAGCCGTTGCCTGCAGCAAATAGGTATCGCTTTTAAAAGAAACAAACCAGCCATCATCAGTTCTCACCGGCTTAATTATATTGGATACCTGGATGAATCCAACAGGATAAAAAATCTTGCATTGTTAAAACTATTGCTGCTGGGCATTAAGAAGAAATGGCCGGACGTTGAATTTATGTCAACAGACAATTTAGGCGATACATTGTTTAAATAGATGGAAGAGATAAAAATTTTATTTACCGGCGACTTTTGTCCGCATAATAGGATCGAACAACTTTCGTCCGAAAAAAACTATGCAGGTATATTCAATGATTTTATTAAAGTGTTCCGGGACAACGACCTTAATGTAACAGATGTTGAATGTCCCTTGACTGAAACAAAAAAAAGAATTCCGAAAACAGGGCCCTACCAGTTTGCAGCACCCCATACTATCGAAATATTAAAGTACGCAGGCATTCAGCTGGCTGCAATGGCCAACAACCATATTATGGATTGTGATACTGAAGGTGCAGAAGATACGATAAAATTGTGCAGGCAGGCAGGTATTGCTACTGTGGGTATTGGCAAAACAACAGCGGAGAAAAGAAAACCCTTTTCGACAGTGATCAAAGGCAAAAAAATTGCCATCATCAATTTTGCCGAAAATGAATTTATACAATCTCCTGCAGGCGATATTGCAGCAAACGGGTTAAATATAGTAAATAACTATTACGATATCAGCACAGCAAAAAAAGAGCATGATCTTGTACTGCTTGTATTGCACGGCGGCAATGAATTTTATCATCTGCCATCACCAAGGATGAAAGAGACCTATCGTTTTTTTATTGATGCAGGGGCAGATGCAATTATTTCTTACCATACACATTGTTTCAGCGGTTACGAGCTATATAAAGAGAAACCAATTTTCTATGCACTGGGTAATTTTCTTTATGACGAACCGGAAAGGATGAACAGTAACTGGAATTTTGGTTTTTTGTTGAGGTTAAAAATCACTGATAAAATTGACTTTGAAATAATACCTCATAAACAATGCAATGGCACACCCGGCATTGCTTATTTAAGTGCTGAAGAAAAAGAAAAATTTAAAAGCAGGCTCGCATGGCTGAATAGTATTATCAGTGATGACTATAAACTTGCCGAAGCATTTGATGAGTACTGCCAGTCAGTAAAAAAAAGGTATGAATCATTTATTGAACCGGGCTTTGGAAGAATTGCAGCATCATTGAGGGCAAGAGGCTTTTTTCCAAAATTTATGAAAAAGAATAAAAAGAGATTACTTCTTAATATTACAAGGTGTGAGGCACACAGGGATGTGCTGCTGAATCTTCTTTCAAAAAAATGATATTGAAGCATGTGCGGAATAACAGGATATATTTTTACCGGCAACAAAACAATAACTGATACAGCTACAGTAATAAGTATGCTTACTGCACAAAAGCACAGGGGGCCTGATGATTCCGGTATCATGGCTTTCAGCCTGCAGCATAATACTGCAAAAGAGTTTGGCCATCAACAAACACAACAGATTGATGGTTCATTTGAAGGTATGCTGGGTTTTAACCGGCTCAGCATTTTAGACCTTTCAAGAAATGGTCACCAGCCCATGTGCTCACCGGATGGTAAGGTGATGCTGATGCTGAATGGAGAAATTTACAATGCATTTGACCTGAAGCCAGAACTGGTAAAAGACGGCTATCAATTTAAAAGTACAACTGATACAGAAGTGGTGCTTTACCTCTATCTAAAGTATGGCTTTCAGCAGATGGTGGAAAAACTAAACGGCATGTTCGGCATCGTGGTGGTTGATCTCCGGGAAAGTAAACTGTACATTGCCCGTGACCGCTTTGGAATTAAACCAATGTATTATTATAACCAAAACGGGGTGTTGGCTTTTTCATCTGAATTAAAAAGTTTTTATTCCCTGCCGGAGTTTAAAGCTGTAATGGATGAAACCAAGCTAGATGAATATCTGGTGTTTCGAAATAATCTTCACGATACACTTATTAAAAATGTTCACCGGATGGAGCCCAGTTATTACTATAGTTATACGCATACTTCCGGCTTATTGAAAACAAACTATTTTGATATCAACGGGTACAGCAGGGATGTGCAGGAAGGGATA
>JANPNY010000243.1:0-2015 GCA_031427745.1 Chitinophagaceae bacterium
GGCGTCCCATGTTGCCGGACGGATGCGTCGTTGCCTGAAATTCTCAATGCATTTAAAGTGGTTGACTCAAGTCTTTCAAAGTCCAATCAATCTATTGAGGGATCCAACAAAACTATTTTTGAATCGTTAAGGCAAAAAATGGCTAAGCCGGAAACGGCAGAAAAAGCAGCTATCTGGGGTCCAAAAGCAGAGGAAGCAAAAAAATATGCCGATGCCCTGTATAATAAAATTGAATCGTATAGAGATAGTCTTATGAGGATTTCCGGTTACAATCCTGAGGCCGGGATAAAAAATTACAAAGAAGATGACCTGGAGGCCGCTACCCGTTTTTTTATTGTAAACGGCAAAGGGCAGGACTTATTAAAAGATTTAGGAGAATACAAAAAGCAGTTGTTGAATCTTGTTGAAGCAAAAGATAAAGCACAATACGAAGTAAAGCTGCCGATCGATTTAACTACTCCTCCATCAACCACCGGAAGTGAAAACTCATGGGAATACAATTATTTCCATATGACTCCTACGGTTGCTGCGATCACCATTTTAGGTAAATTCCAAAATGATGTGAAGAATGCCGAAAATCAGGTTGTTACTTATTGTCATGATAAAATAGGACAGGTAGAAGTAATTTATAACAAATCGGTAGCATTGGTAAGCCAATCAGCCAATTATTTAATGCCAGGCCAAAAATTAAAAGTTAAAGCTGGTGTGGGAATATTTAGTTCTGCCGCTGCGCCACGTATTACAATTGGAGGACAATCGTTTAATGCAACGCAGGGTTATGCTGAAACTGAAATGGATGCCGGAGGCGCAGGCCCACACAGTATGCCGGTTACCATCGTTTATAAAGGTCAGGATGGTAAAGATGTTACTATAAATGACAAGGTAGAATACACAGTTGGTGTACCTGGTGGTGCAGCAATAATGTTGGATAAAATGAATGTTTTTTATATTGGGGTAGATAATCCCGTTACCATTTCTTCTGGGTCTGGCTGGGATAAAACCAATGTCAGCATGACTGGCGGAACTATAAGCAGTGGAACCAGCAAAAGAACTGTAAAAGTTACTACTGTGGGTGCTGCTAATATTTCAGTAACAGCCGATGGTAAAACAAGCAATTTTCCTTTCAGGGTTAAAAGAATTCCAGATCCTATTATTAAAGTAGGTCCAAGTGGTGGTGGAAGAATGCAGGCCGTTGCTTTTAGAAGTCAGGGATTTGTAAGGGCAGATTTAGAGAATTTTGACTTTGAAGCTAAATTTATCGTTACCGGTGCTACTGTTTATTTCAGTATCCCAGGAGACAGAAACGTTAAACAGGTAGCATTAACTAGCGGTAATTTAGCCCCGGCTTCAGCATATATGGCACTATTGGTTCCGGGTGCTACCGTAACATTTGATAATATTAAAGTCGTTGGCCCGGATGGTCAGCCAAGAACAATACAAAATCCTCCGGGTTTTTCATTATTCTAGTATAAAACAAGTTAACTTATGAAAAGTATTCTTTTAAAGATACTGGTGTTGCTTCCTTTCTTATGTCTGTTTAGTCATTTGGCAGAGGCACAAAAAGCGAAAACACGATCATCTACCAAACGTAGCAACACCACGGCCCGTAAAACTACCAAAGGTAAAACCAAGGCAAAAATCAGTCCTGTTGTGGTAGATTCTCTGGCAACAGCGAAGCAAACTGTTGCGCCTGCAGTTGAACCGCCAAATGATAGTTTACCGATTAAAAAAATCAGAAAATCGTTAAGGCCGGATGAGGCGGTGGATTCAAGAGATATCCGTGACAGAACACCTTTGCCATACGAACACCTAAGAGTGGATGATGCGGTTTACCGCCATAAAATCTGGCGTGATATCGACACAAGGGAAAAAATCAATTTGCCTTTTCGCTATTCTGCCGATGAAAATAACGGTAACCAGCGGTTTATTTCCATTTTAATGCAGGCAATACAGGACAGTTCAGTTACAGTTTTTTCTGCTATTGATGACCGTTTCACTACGCCAATGACAAAAGC
>JANPNY010000244.1:0-2800 GCA_031427745.1 Chitinophagaceae bacterium
TTTGTAATAACCACCACGCTCTAATTTCAACCGTTGTTAGTTCGTTTAATTTTAAGCAGTAATAACAATGCCAACACCGGACAGAGTCCGGCGGCTGATGAAAAAAAATATTTTCACCGCAATATTGATTTCAATCCTGAAGGGATTTGATGTTTGTCGAAAAATCATCCGGGGAGCTGTACGACATCCTCTGGGGTCGTATTTTCGAAAAAATGTTATTGCTACAAACATTTAAATCCTTCGGATTAGATATTCAATCTCCCGACTTCATCCGATATGTGCAAGGTTCAGCCCTGTCTCTTATGTCAATAATCTTTGTCCTTAATAATTGTTGTAATAATCATCCACGCTCTAATTTAAAACCATTGTTAGTTCGTTTAATTTTATGCTGTAGTTACAATGCCGAGACGGGACGGAGTACGGCGCCTGATAAATTTATTCCTTTCCTTATATTTTGTTTCTATTTTAGATAAAAAGGAAATAGCATTTATAACAAAGAGTGTTACGTGCGGATTTGTACCAGATAGGAGCTTTTTTATAGTAGAGGTCAACAAATATTTATCTTAATTTAACCTTATTAAATACCAGGTTCCTAACCCTTCCTACGTCTTTAAGTATAAAGCCTGAAATTTCATTTTCACTATTCCTTGTAAATTGAAAACCACCAAGAGGTGTAGCAAAATAATCTGCATACTCAGCGATTAATTCGGCCTCTGGATTGCCTTTACAAAACCCCGCCAGGGATTGAGGGAATTTGATAAACAGTTTATTGTCTTTGCAAATAACAGAGTAGGTTGCATCAATCTCTTCACTGTAAAAATCACCTGCATATTGCTTTAATTGTGCTGCGTTGTTGATTAATACATTTGTACCTAAGTAAGTAAGTGGGAATTTTTGACCATCCTGGATAATGGTCAGTTTTTCAGTTTTTCCTTTTGCATCTTTACTAAAAATTAATTTCATATCCGCAAAAGTTACAAAAAACGAACTGTCTGAAGAGGGGTACATTTCAAATTTATCCTGGTATGGTGCTTCAAAAATAAGATGATCATTTTCTTTGGTTATCGAAGCTAAAAGCCATTGTTTTTCATCGAAGTAATTTCCAACATAAGCCTGAAGCATAGTAGAATCGATCGTTGCCTTCGCTGGCTGGGATGCAGCAACAATAGCTTTGGGGCTTCCTTTAATAAATAAATCTGTTATTTTATAAGCAAGTCCTGTCACGTCAACAGGAATATTAAACAGGCATACAACTGAAAAATTTTCTGATGGAATCTGAATATATTGTGCTGTAAAATCACTGATACCTCCCTGGTGACTGATTGTTTTTAAACCATTGTGTTCAGCAATCTCAAGTCCAAATGCATACCTGCAGGTATCGCCATTGCTAAGCTTTGTCAGCGTTGTCATCTCCTTTGCAAAGTTCCAGTTCCCTAACTTGTTTTTATTAAAATTATTATCCCACTGCAGAAAATCTGCTACAGATGTGTATATATTAGATTGACCAACAACGGTACTGTTAATACTGCCGGTTTTTTTAAATTTTTCATCACCGCCCCATGTATGGCCTGCCGCACCGTTTTTTATTATTTTACCGAAATGGTCATAAATAGCCGTATGATACATTCCCGACTGTAGGAAAATATTTTGTTCGATAAATTTGCTGAACGTAGTTCCACTTACTTTTTCTATAATCTTTACCAGTAAAACATATCCCGAATTGGAGTATAAAAATTCATCGCCTGGCTTACAATTCAACGATTTTTGTTGGAGGATTAACCTATAAATTTCGTCCTGGCTTTCTACTGAATCCGTCTTTCCTGCCAATAACCTAAGAACATCATAGGATTTAATTCCGCAGGTATGATGTACCAGGTTTTCGATAGTGATCGGGTATCCATAATCAGGGAAATCCGGAAGATATTTTCTGATGTTTTCTTTAAGAGAAAGTTTCTTTTCTTTTGCCAGAAGCAAGATGGCGGCCGCTGTAAATTGTTTTGATACGGAGGCAAGATTAAATACAGTGGACGTTTTATTTGGCTCTTTTGTTTCGAAATTTGCTAACCCATAAGCTTTTATAAAAATGATTTTACCATTTTTTATAACGCCAACTACTCCACCCGGAGTTTTAGCCGATAGCCCCATTTGAGCTATCAAAGTATCAATCTTACTCTCGATGGTATCTTTTATCTCTCTGTGCTCAAAGAGTGAATTGGATTTTGCAGTCTTTAGAAAGCAAATTAAAAACACAGCAATTGTAATAAATCTTAACCGTTTCATTTTTATTTTTTAATTGTATCATGTAAAGTTACCAGCGCTTTCAGCGCCTCAAGTAATACCGGATGAAAGAATCGATAGCTAAAAATTATTTACTTTCCATTTGTATCACACATCGGCGGTGATTGCCGAAGGTTTAAAGCCTTTAACGACGAGATAAATACCCAGCGAAAATTCAAATAGTGCAACCAATACTGCTGACAAGCCAGCCATGGGAGAATTTCGCTCAATGATACCAAACATCATAGCTAAATAACCGGCTATGAGCGGCAACGCTCCAACCATTCCAATCATGGCAAGTCCTTTTGGTACAAGACGGTATTTGTAAAGCATGAATCCAAGTAATAAGTCGCAAATAGCCGGCATAAAACTTTGTCCCAGCAGGAAGATGCGGTCATAAAGTGCGACTAATGCACTACTGGTGGCTAAAGCATTTGCTCCGGCTTCTGCCTGGTGCAAGGTTACAATGGATAAAAGAAATGCAACACCTACGAAGATGGTGCCGGATTCTAATATCCTGGCA
>JANPNY010000245.1:0-2865 GCA_031427745.1 Chitinophagaceae bacterium
ACTTTTTGTAAGACCTTTGGAACCTGAAATGTTTGAGCCTCCCAAATAAGATTTTGATTGTTTTTAAGATAAATACGGCAATGATATTATCAACCCAACCTACAATGCAAATATGTTGGCAGCAGCAATGGCAAAGCAAGAAGGTTTCCGCTACTCACCACACGAAAGCACTTACTGGAAACAAGGCAATAGCACAGAGAAGGATTACATTTTTACAACTACACAATTTATCACAGTTGAAATGTTGGATAGGTTAGCAGAAGAAATGCAACCCAACGAAAGTTTGATGGTTTGTTGCAAGGGCTTTGCAGCCGCTTGCAAGTCCAGGCATTCAAACATCACTATCAAAAAAATTCCTCAAATGCTTTTCGGAAGATGTGAGTTTGGTAAAGATGATTATTCACTCAACATTGTAAATCTTCCACATGATGAAACCGACAACACCGGAAGTGATGAAGATGAAATAAATAGTGAAGAAACAACAGGCAAGAAATCAAAAACAAAAAGTAAAAAAGATAAGGATGAAAGAAGCCAATCTTCACTTTTCTAAATCAGTAAGCAGCAAATAATATGAACCAAATAGCAGAAAATATTAAGCAGCGTTTATCACTTCGCAAACCCTTGCAAGAGGCATTGGATATTCTAACACAGCTTGCAGGTGAGTTAGAATTAAAAAAAGAAGTTGACCTGAAAACAGAATTGGAAAAAGTGCAAGCACTTTATCCAACCTGCACCGATTTTGAAAGAGAGTTTGTTTCCATCTGTTACAGCATTGCAACTGGTGTAGGCAAAACAAGATTGATGGGAGCTTGCATTACATGGCTCTATTTAGAAAAGGGTATCAAAAACTTTTTTGTATTAGCACCCAATCTTACCATCTACAATAAACTCATTGAAGATTTTGGCAACAGTACAAACCCTAAGTATGTTTTTCAGGGCATTGCCGAATTTGTTCATAACAAACCAGTAATTATCACCGGTGATAATTATAATCAGGTCAAACCATCTGAATCCAAAGGGCAACAGGCATTTGAATATAATAAAGGTGAGATAAGAATAAATGTTTTTAATGTCTCAAAATTTGCCAAAGAAACAAAGCCTGTGAAAGAGGGTGGAAAAAACATGACACCACGTATTAAAAGGCTTTCAGAGTACCTAGGCGAAAGCTATTGGCAATACCTCAGCAGCCTGGATGATTTGGTAATACTAATGGATGAGGCTCACAGATATCATGCAGATAAGAGTAAGGATGCTATCAATGAATTAAAACCAGTCTTAGGTCTTGAATTAACGGCAACACCAAAGGATGAGAAAGGGAATATGTTTAAAAATGTGGTGTATGAATATTCTTTAGGCATCGCATTAAAAGAAGGTTTGTATATCAAAGCCCCTGCAATTGCCACCCGAAAAGATTTTGACCCTAAGGGTAAACCTGAAAAGGAAATTGAAGAAATAAAAATCATTGATGCAATTAATGTGCATGAAGAAACCAAACGGCTATTAGAGGAATATTCAAAAAACGAAAACAAAAAAATAGTAAAGCCACTCATACTTATTGCAGCCAAAAATACCGACCATGCAAGAGAATTGTATGAGCAAATAAATTCCTTTCAGTTCATGCAAGGTGCTTACAAAGACAAAGTGTTGCAAGTAGATAGCACCACTGTAAATGATGATGAAGTAGAACAACTCTATATCACTTTAGAAAGTGCCGAAAACCCCATTGAAATTGTGATCCATGTTTTCAAATTAAAAGAGGGTTGGGATGTAAATAATCTTTATACCATTTGTCCATTGAATGCTTTTAAATCGGAAGTATTTATAGAACAAACCATTGGTAGAGGTTTGCGTTTGCCTTTTGGTGGTGAAAGAACAGGAGTAGAAGCAATAGACAAACTCACAATAATTGCACACGATAACTTTGATAAAATACTGGCAGAAGCCAATAACCCAAATTCAGAACTGAATAAAATAAAACTGATTGAAGTATATGTTGACCCCAATGCACCAAAGCAAGTTACAGTTTCTGTTACACAAGATTTTACTCAAAAAATTGAAGATGAAAAGAAGGCAGTAGAAAAAGAAAATGCACCCAACAAACAACAAAAATTAAATCAGTTAGATGCAAAGCGGTTAATTATACATCACCTGCCAACAATAGCCAATGACCCGGCAGTAAGAAATTTTAATGATGCTAAAAAAGAAGAAGTAAAAGCAAAGGTTATTGCAAATATTAAGCAAGAGTTATTTAGTGGCCAGCCAAGCATTTTTGCTGAAAGTATTTTACAGGAAGCAATAGTTGAATATGAAAAAGTAGTTACAGAATATGAACTGCAAACCATTGCCATTCCAAGAATTGTAATGATGATGGGTAGTTCAAAAGCGGTATTCAATGATTTTGAATTAAACACTGCTGATTTCAATTACCAAAAATTGAAAGAACAAATAATGGTAATGAACTTGAACGACAAAAAAGTAATCATCATTGAAGTGACCAAACAAGGTAATCCAGGCAACCCGGTTTCTAAATTGATGGTAGAGTTAAACAACCATCCTGAAATTGATTATGAAACTGCCGACCTTCAAAACAAACTTTGCAAACAAGCCATTTCAGCCATTGATAGCACGGTAGAAGATAAAACATTAGTGCCTTACATCATTGACCAGTGGAAAAGACCAATAGCAGAAAAAATATACCTCCAAATGATTGCACCTCCACACTTTGAGGTAGTGCAGGGCGATTTTGAAAAACCAAAATATTTTTCCTTCGGTAAAATTGAAGATTGGAATTTTAGTGGTATAATTAACGATGGTTTCCGTCAATATACTGATGAAACTATGAAGCCATCAGAGGTTTCAAAATAC
>JANPNY010000246.1:0-7748 GCA_031427745.1 Chitinophagaceae bacterium
GGAAATACAAAAAGTAATATAACTGCATATCCCAATCCTTTACAAAACAATAGTATTAACCCGCAATTCAACAATAAAAAACCAGGTGTGTATGCAGTGCGTTTAATGAATAGTACAGGCCAACTTGTTTATTCAAACGAATTAATGGTTACGAGCAATAATACAACCGAAGCGGTTACAGTACAACAACTGCTTGCCAAAGGCATGTACCAACTGGAAGTTAGAGGACCTGAAAACAGCACCATGCAGCAACAGGTAGTTGTTCAGTAACTTATCTGTTTAAAATATACCAACGGCACGGCATTTAAAACCCGTGCCGTTTTTAAAAATTTGCTAAAAGATGGGCTTTAAAAAATAGTAAGAATAGTAGCAGGGAGACACAGGGCTGGAGCCCTGCGCTTGGGTATTATGTCATTTTACCGGGGGTAGTAGCTATCTTAAATATCTTGTAAACAAATTTTAAGTTACCCAAATTGGGTATACCCATTTATCAGTATTCGCTTGCCTGCAAATCTTTACTAAAAAAATCAAAAAGGAATTATTAATTTTATTGTTTCACTAAAATCTGTGTCAATGCCCCTCTTCATGGATTTTCATAAAATGGAAAACATAAGCATTGAAGCTGTAAAAACAGCTCATTTGGCAGATATTGAGGTGCAGGAAAAATATGGTGTAAGGTATCACCAGTTTTGGGTAAACGTAGAAGCCGGTACTGTATTCTGCCTCACAGAAGGGCCTGATAAAGAAAGCTGTGAAGCGGTACACAGGGTATCTCACGGCAATAATGCCTGCGCTATTACTGAGGTGGAAGGCGGATTTTATAAAACCCTCATGGGAGAAGGAATGATGGTAGATGAGGGGGGCTTAGTACTTAATAAAGACGGCCATATTGACCTTGGATACCGAAATATTATGGTAGCGTCCGTTTATGGTGTCACAAAGGCCGCCCATTCAAAAGATATTCCTCAGTTACAAACTCCGCATTGGTTCAGGAAACTGATCAGTAAAAAAATAGCAGCTCTCCGGGGCCGTGAAATAAAATGGGAATCCGATGATAGCCTTATTGGAGTCTTTAATGATTCAACAGAGGCAGTTACCTGTGCCCTGCAAATTCAACAAGAATTGAATCAGCCAAAAAATAATCCTTCCGAAATTATTTTCAGGATCGGGATCACTGCCGCCCAGCCTGTAACAGCAAAAGGTGATTTTTTTAATGATGCCATCAGGCAGGCACACCGCTTATGCAATGTGGCGAAAGATAACCAGGTGCTGGTATCGTCATTAGTAAAAAAATTATACAAAGAAGATGATGACGTTACCGGCATGTCTTCTTTTAAATCTCTTGATGCAGCAGAAGAATCGTTTGTAACCAACTTGCTGAATGTGGCTGAACTAAAATTATCGGACTGTAAGTTCAGCCTCGATAACCTGAGCAATGAAATTTGCATCAGTCGTTCTCAACTTTACCGAAAGATTACCGCTATTTCCGGACGTTCACCACATGACCTTATCCGTGACCTTCGGATGCATAAGGCGTTAACACTATTAAAAAGAAAAACTAGCAACATTGCTGATATAGCTTTTGAGGCTGGTTTTAACAGTCCTTCCTATTTTACCAAATGCTTTGCTGAAAAATTCGGATGTACCCCTTCTTCTTTTGCTAAGCAAATTCCTGCCTGACAAGTGTTGAACTAAAGTTTATATTTTTTGAATAGAAATTGATAGTCACATGACGGGGGGAATGCTATTTTTATTTTAGCTTTTAAAATCCTGTTAAGGGTTGTTTCTGCCATTTTATTTGCTCAACATTCAAAACTTAAATTTATGGGCTCCACCACTTTTGCCAACGCCGCCAGTACCATGCCAACTGATATTTCAGTAATGCAACATTTTAAAAATGACATACATGGCCATATCATTACACCTGCGGATGCTGATTATGAGAAGGAACGAAAAGTGTACAACGGTATGATTGATAAACACCCGGAAATGATCGTACAATGCCGGGATGTGGCAGATGTAGTTACCTGTGTAAATTTTGCAAGAGAAAATAATATACTGTTAGCCATAAGAGGCGGCGGGCATAATGCTGGTGGTCTCGGTGTTTGTGATGGAGGATTAGTGATCGATCTTTCCCTAATGAAAAATATTAAAATTGATACTGCTGCTAAAACTGTGCTGGTACAGGGTGGTTGTTTATTAAAAGAAATGGATGCTGCCACCCATGAAGTGGGGATGGCTGTACCTGCAGGGATTTTTGGAACTACAGGCGTGGCTGGCCTTACATTAGGTGGTGGGCTGGGGTATCTTACACGGCAATATGGACTTTCTATAGATAATTTGTTAGAAGCGGAAGTAGTTTTGGCCAATGGTAATTTGGTAAAGGCATCTGCTAAAGAAAATCCTGACCTGTATTGGGCATTACGTGGCGGTGGAGGAAACTTTGGAGTGGTGGTTTCGTTCCTTTTTAAAATGCACCCTGTGCATACCGTTTACGGCGGACCTATGCTTTGGCATATTGAAGATTCAAAAGAAATGATGGAAAAATTCAATCATTTAATTTCCAGGGCACCGGATGAGTTGTATGGATTTTTTGCGTTCCTCACGGTACCTCCTGTTGCGCCATTTCCTGAAAATTTACAAATGAAAAAAATGTGTGGTATTGTGTGGTGCTACACCGGGGATATAGATAAAGCAGAAGAGGTATTCAAACCCATCCGGGAATATAAAACACCTGCACTTGATTTCGTGGGGCCAATCCCAATACCTGCTTTGCAAACCATGTTCGACGGCCTTTATCCTCCCGGTTATTTATGGTACTGGAAAGCAGATTTTGTAAAAGACCTTAGTGAAGCTGCTGTTGATCTGCATGTAAAATATGGCAGTGAAATGCCAACGCCATTATCAAGTATGCACATGTATCCTGTAAATGGAGCAGCAGCCAGGGTTTCAAAAGATGATACTGCTTGGAATTACCGTGATGCCAGGTACTCCTGTGTAATTGTTGGTATTGATCCTGATCCGGCTAATAAGGATCTTATCGTTAACTGGGCAAGAGCATACTGGGATGCGTTGCATCCGTATTCATGCGGAGGTGCTTATGTGAACTTTATGATGGAGGAAGGAGAAGACAGGATCAAAGCAACTTACGGAGATAATTATAAAAAACTTACAGAGATAAAATCAAAATACGATCCGCAAAATTTATTCAGGGTGAATCAAAATATTAAACCCAGTTAACAAAATTACTCAGTATCACTAAATACCAGTTTCAATAAATATACCAGGCGATTTCAACAGGCTTAAAGTGGCTGAATGTTACCCATTTGAGCTTGGTTGAATGTACTATGCCAAGATTTTCAAATTCAATGGCCGGCACGTTTATAAGATTTTATATAGCTTACAATAAAACTTTATTGTCTCATATGTTGCTGCAACAAGATTTACAACCAGTTTCGCATTACTAAAACCCACTTTTATTCTTACCGTTTATAAAATACTGAGCCCTGCTGCAGCTATATACAATGAACTTTCTTATTTTCATTCCCTAAACCTTCAGCTTATGTATATTTTCAAATGGGCAACCATTTTAAAACTCCCGTTATTTATATTACCAGCCTTGCTTTTTGCAGCAACACAGGTTAATCATCTGCCATTTACTTTTAAGGAAATCGCTTTGGAAGATACCGTCAAAAAAGATACGGTTGTGTATGAAGCGTTTAAAGGATTGCCGCTTAAAGCCACCCGTAAAATTTCCTTTAATTCCAAAGAGGGTTCGTGGATGAGCCTTGATATTAGTCCTGATGGGCAGACCTTAATTTTTGATTTAATGGGAGACCTTTATAGTATGCCGGTTACCGGTGGAAAAGCTACTGCCCTCACAAAAGGCCTGGCATACGATGTGCATCCACGCTACAGTCCCGATGGTAAAAAAATTCTTTTTATTTCCGACAGGAGTGGAGCCGATAATGTATGGTATATCGATACTGAAAAGAAGGACACCGTACAAGTAACCAATGATCAAAATCAATTTTTTCCCAGTGCCTGCTGGACGCCGGACGGAGAATATGTTGTGTTTGCCAAAGGCCGGAGAAATACTAAATTGTACATGGCCCATCGCAAAGGGGGCGCAGGTGTGCAACTCATAGATGCACCTGCCAGTTTAAAAGTAATAGACCCAGCGGTGAGTGCAGACGGACGATATATTTATTACAGCAAACGTACCAGCGCATGGAATTACAATGCTGAATTGCCTCAATACCAGGTGGGTGTTTACGACAGAGAAAATGGTAAGATAAATACCATTACCTCCCGTTATGGATCAGGGTTTACCCCTGTACTTTCTAAAGATGGAAAGTGGCTGGTGTACGGCAGCAGGTTTGAGGATAAAACAGGACTGGTTTTGCGTAACCTGGAAACCAGCGAAGAAAAATGGTTGGCGTATCCGGTACAAAGGGATGAACAGGAATCTATTGCTCCATTGGGCGTATTACCTGCCATGGTTTTTACCCCGGATAGTAAAGCCTTGTTTGTTTCATTTGGAGGTAAAATTCACCGGGTGCCCATTGATGGTACTGCCATCACCGAAATTCCTTTCAATGCAGATTTGAATCTTGAACTGGGGCCGCAACTTGCGTTTAAATACCCGGTTAGCGATACCGCATTCCAGCAATCAACCCAAATAAGAGATGCGGTTCCATCACCAGATGGAAAACGTTTAGCCTTTACAGTTTTGAACCGTTTGTACGTGATGGATTACCCCAACGGAAAGCCAAAGCGGATTACTACCAATGAATTTACAGAAGCAGAACCCACCTGGGCGCCAGACGGTAATTCCCTTGTTTTTACCACCTGGAACACAGAGGGCGGCCACCTTTACAGGATACCACTAACCGGTAAAAATTTATCCATTCAAAAATTAACGAAAGAAGCAGGATTATACCAGAACCCCACGTTTAATATGGCAGGAGATAAGCTGGCTTTTATCCGTAGCAAACCAAGGGTGTATAAAAATGCTTATGGCCCCGGATATGATGGCAATGAAGATGAGCTTTGCTGGATTGCGGCAACAGGTGGCGACATCAATCTTATTGATAAAAATTTTGGCCGTTACAATCCACATTTTGTAAAAGGCCAGCCCGACAGGCTGTATCTTACCAACGGATCTGGCGAACTTATTTCTATAAAGCTCGATGGTACGGATGAAAAGAAGATTGCGCATGTTACCGGCATTATGACGTTTGGAAGTATACCCATGAAATATGGAAGACCAGACCCTGAAGCAATGAAATGTATTGTAGGGGCAGATGATCAGAATGATAAAGAAGCAGAGATGGTGCTGCCTTCGGCTGCGGCATTAATTACCATGTCGCCTTTAGGAGATCGTGCCTTAACGCAAATCAATAACGATATTTACCTGGTGACAATTCCTAAAACAGGTAAGCTGTATAACATCTCTGTTTCCAATGCACCAGATGCCGAATTTCCTGCCAGAAAATTAACTGAAGTGGGTGGTGAATTTCCATCCTGGGAAAGCAATGGTAAAACAATTCACTGGAGTTTAGGAAGTACACACTTTACCTATGATGTAGATAAAGCACAGGATTTTGATGACAGTGTAGCTGGCGCAAAAAAAATACAGGATAAAAAAACCGCGGACTCCACAGCAAGGCTGAATGCTGATTCTACTTTAAAAAAAGCTGCTGACGCTGCAAAGAAATCACTCGATTCATTAAAAGCAAAAGATACTACTGCAAATAAAGATGCAAAGAAAGAAGAACCGAAATTTAAAGCAACTGAAAAGGAAGTAACCGTTTTCTTTAGAAAAGATTTACCGGTTGGCACCATGTTGATGAAAAATGCACGGATCATTACGATGAAGGGCGATGAAGTAATTGAAAACGGCGATATACTGGTAGTAAATAACCGCATTATTGCAGTCGGGAAAACCGGTTCAGTAAGCGCTCCGCCCGGGGCAAAAGAAATGGACATGAGTGGTAAAACAATTGTACCCGGCTTTGTAGATCCACATGCTCATATGTGGCCCAACTGGGGAATTCATAAAAACCAGGTTTGGATTTATGCAGCCAATCTTGCCTACGGGGTTACTACAACCAGGGATCCGCAAACTGCTACAACGGATGTGCTCACCTACAGCGATATGGTTGATGCCGGTAGTATGATTGGTCCCAGAGTTTATTCAACAGGTCCGGGCGTTGGCTATTGGTATTACAATGTAAAAGATTCTGCGCAGGCAGAAAATATTTTGCAGCAGTACAGTAAATATTATCATACCAAATACATAAAAATGTATTTAACGGGTAACAGAAAACAGCGCCAATGGATTATTACTGCAGCCCGTAACCAGCAGCTGATGCCAACTACAGAAGGTGGACTCGATTTTAAACTAAACATGACCAACCTGCTCGATGGTTATCCCGGCCACGAACATGCATTACCTATTTTTCCATTGTACAACGATGTTTACACAACCATTGCAAAAGCAAAAATGATGGTGACACCCACCTTGCTGGTTGCTTATGGCGGACCGTTTGCCGAAAATTATTTTTGGTCAACAGAAAATCCATATCACGATGCAAAAGTTCAAAACTTTTTTGCTTACGAAGAACTGGCTTCAAAAACAAGAAGGGTGGGGCAGTGGACTTTGCCGGAAGAACAGGTTTTTCCTAAACATGCAAAGAATATGAAGAGCCTGGTAGAGGCAGGAGGATTGGTAGGCGTTGGTAGTCATGGTGAATTCCAGGGGCTTGGTTACCACTGGGAATTATGGGCACTCCAAAGTGGTGGCATGCGGCCAATCGATGCGTTAAAAACTGCGACCATTTTAGGCGCCGAAGGGTTAGGTCTTGATAAAGATTTAGGTAGCCTGGAAACGGGTAAGCTGGCAGATTTTATTATCCTTGATAAGAATCCTTTAGATAATATCCGCAACACCAATACTATTAAATTTGTAATGAAAAACGGAAGGTTGTATGATGGTGATTCCTGTGATGAAGTTTATCCGCAACAGCGTAAACTGGATAAGAGTGAGTGGAAATTTGATAAGCCAACCATTACAACTGATATTAAAGAATAGACATCGTTCAGCAGTTTATGTTGGTACGACTTTAGCAGCAACATAAACTGATTTTAATTTTTTCTTAATCCATTCGTACTGCAATGTTGCAGTACGAATGGATTATTTTTTAGTAAGACAAACCGCAATAAACAAGGAGTAGTTCAACAGGATGCTTAAACAAAAAATATACAATCACTACTTGCAGGTAATAAATGATAAAGTAAAATCATTGCAAAATATACTGGCTGATTTGAAGGAAAGCGGCACAAATGAAACAAAAAGTACCGCCGGGGATAAGCATGAAACGGCCCTGGCTATGCTGCAAATTGAGCAAGCCAATGTGCGTGCCCAACTAAAAGAAGTGCTGGAACAAAAAGCAACGCTTGAAAAAATAAACCCTGCTTTATCACCTGTTAGTATTGTAAATGGCAGCCTCGTTAAAACAAACCTCGGGTATTTTTTTATAAGTGTTGCATTAGGCAAAGCCGTGGTAGACGGAACAACTGTAATTGCGCTCTCTCAACAATCGCCATTGGGTAAAATCTTAATGGGACAAAAAGTAGGGGGATCAACCGTTATAAATAATCACAATTATTTTATTGAAAGTATTGAATAACGTAATGGAAAAAATGGATATTAATTCCTGATTGATGTAACTAGCATTTTGTTA
>JANPNY010000247.1:0-1692 GCA_031427745.1 Chitinophagaceae bacterium
CATGTTACAGCAAACAAATAACAAAGGTATTATCACCATCAACTATGGGTACGCCCGATATGGTACAGGCACAAATCCTGTTGCTACTGCCGCCCACCTTGCAGCCGATTGGGTACGCTACGATAATGGTCGTACACAATTATGGGAAATTGGTAATGAAAATTATGGTAGCTGGGAGTGGGGTTACCGCATTGATGTATCGGCCAATAATGACGGTCAGCCCGAATTTTTAACCGGTGCTTTGTATGCACAGCATTTTAAAGTATTTGTAGATTCTATGCAAAAAGCGGCCACAGAAATTGGTAAAAAAATTTACATTGGCGCAGTAACTGCAGAGGCTCCGGCGCCGGAACCATGGCAAAATAAAACCCGTAAAACATGGAATATTGGCATGATGCCTGGCATCAATAACAAAGCAGATTTTTTTGTGGTTCATAATTATTTCACTCCGTACAACGAAAATTCTAATGCAGCAGTAATACTGGCATCAGCAGCGAGTGAGTCTGGAAATATGATAAATTATGTTACTCAGCAAATGCAATTAAATGGAGCTGCAATTAAGCCGGTTGCAATGGATGAATGGAATATGTGGGCTAAAGACTCAAAGCAGCAGGTGTCAAATACAAGTGGGCTTTTTGCTGTTTTGGTAATGGGCGAATCTTTAAAAAATAAATATGGTATGGCTGCCCGCTGGGATATTATGAATGGCTGGAGCAATGGTGATGATCATGGAATGTTTAGCTCCGGCGATGAGCCAGGCATTGCCAAATGGAGCCCCCGCCCCAGCTTTTACTACATGTACTATTTGCAAAAAATGTTAGGTGACAGGCTGGTTAATAGTATGGTAACAGGAAGCGGCAGTATAAAGTCTTACGCATCTACCTATACCTCAGGGCAGGTAAATGTTAACCTTGTAAATACATCCTCAACAGCACAAACTGTAGAAGTAAAAATGAAAAACTTTTATAGCGGCAACCGCTTTTACTGGTATAGCCTTGAAGGCAGCAATGATAATGTTGAATTTTCAAGAAAGGTTTTGGTAAACGGTAATGGGCCTGCCGCAGATGCAGGCGGCCCTGTTAATTACGCCACACTAAAAGCCCGGTCGGCAGTTACAACAAATGGTATAAAAGTTTTAGTGCCTGCTCTTGGTGCAGTAATGATAGTAGTAGATAAAAAATAATTTTATTACGGAATAAACAAACGCCAATAAATCAAGTGGCGACGAAATTTTTACCTTGTTGCTCCCGTGCCGCCGTTGTGTTTTTTCACCAAAGGCAGCAGGTAAAACCAGCCTAAACTTAGTACGAAAAAAGTATGCACGTGATAGCTCGATTCATAATTATTTTAAAAAATTTCCAATGCCAGTATCACAATATTAAGCAGCTGAAAGAAGGTAGGGTACCGACAAAATTTACCTGGTTTAGCTTTGACCGTTCCATTTTAAACGCTACTGTCTTTTTAACGCCAGCCTTCGGCTGTTGGTGAAAAGAAACAACAGCGGCCTATTTCCGCTCTGAGTCTCCCATTAAATTTTTCGCCCTTGTTGGTAAGCCCTAAAAAGAACCAGGCTACTCAGCAAACGCCGATGTTGGTCTTTTGACCAACATCTCGAGTTTGGATCTTTTGAGAAAAGTATTTTTAAAAAATGACTATTTCGTGCTGAGATAGTCATTTTTTTGTGTAATTTAG
>JANPNY010000248.1:0-2098 GCA_031427745.1 Chitinophagaceae bacterium
GGGGCCTTGTGCCGGATACATTGAAAGCCGGCGTAGCAGCCAACCTTGCAAAAAGAGTGGAGGCAGATAGTGTTCGGCTGGATGTGGGCCTGCTGGGTACAAAGGCCATCCTGAATGCGCTGAGCGAAAACGGCTACGCCGACCTGGCTTACCAACTTGCAGCGAGGGAAAGCTACCCTTCCTGGGGTTGGTGGATTGCCAATGGCGCTACAACGCTTTATGAAAACTGGCCCATCAATGCGGCTTCGGATATTTCGATGAATCATATTATGTTTGGTGAAATTGGCGCCTGGATGTATAAGGGGCCTGGTGGTATTAAGCCCGATGCAACGAGCCCGGGTTTTAAAAACGTGTTGCTGAAACCAAATTTTGTAAAAGGACTTGATCATTTTGAAGCCTTACACCAGGGCCCTTACGGTATGATTTCTTCCACCTGGAAACGCACTGCAACGGGTATTATTTATACCGTTAGCATTCCACCCAATTCAACCGGGACGGTGTATTTGCCGGTACAAAAAAACCAGCAGTTTTTTAAAGATGGGAAACAACTGGTCCATCTTAACGAAACATATCGTGCCGTGTTGCCCGCAGGTAGTTACCAGTTTGAATGGAAATAAAACTTTTTAGTGCCACTGTAATTTTACACAGATGCATTTAGGGATTGATGTGCGCTAAGTGTAACGACTGACAGGCTAATTGGCTTTACCTGTTGCTTGGCAGTTGCAGTCGTATACCTATTCGTTGTAATTTTACTCATTGGTTATCAGCCCCACTAACTAATAAAAAATTTGAACTATTATGAAATACAATCAACTGATAAATGAATCCGCTGCAGTTTCAGAAATTGGCCTTGGGGCCTGGCAATTAGGCATAAAATCCGGCTGGAAGGAGATGACTGAAAACGAGGCTATTGAACTGGTTCAAACATCCATTGAAATGGGTGTAAATTTCTTTGATACAGCACCCAATTATGGATTGGGGACAAGTGAAATAAGATTAGGCAAAGCATTAAGAGTGTATGACCGGGAGCGGCTGGTAGTAAATACAAAATTTGGTCACAAGGATACAGGTGGTACCAATTACGATTCGAATGATATTCGAAGATCTCTTGAGGCAAGCTTACAAAGATTACAAATGGACTATGTGGATTCTCTCATTCTCCATAGTCCACCTTATGAATTGTTAGATGGAAATAAGAACGATCATTACGAAATACTGGAAAAACTAAAAGAGGAAGGGAAGATAAAAGCCTACGGAGCATCACTCGATACGTACAAAGAAATTGAATTACTACTGCAGACTACTAACAGCAAAGTGATTGAAGTTTTTTTCAACATCTTACACCAGGATGCTGCACGAGCTTTTGATCTTGCAAAAGAAAAAAAGGTTGGCGTCATTGTAAAGATTCCGCTAGACTCCGGATGGCTTACCGGCAAGTACGATGAAAATAGTGTTTTTTCTGATATCAGGAAACGATGGTCAAAAGCAGACATAAAAACAAGAGCATCACTTATTGATAAAGTAAAAAATATTATTGGCCGAGATGCTAATCTGGCTCAGGCAGCTATTTCATTTTGCTTAGCTTTCGATGCTGTATCCACCGTAATTCCGGGTAATACAAATCTTCAACAATTGAAAGAGAATATCTCGGGTATTTCAAAACCAATTTCCAAAGAAGTGGTTGAAAAATTAGAAGCTTTTTATCAAAATGAGGCTAAGGAGCTGAATATTCCCTGGTAACAGTTTTTCATTTTTAGGCGCCTGATGGTAGAAAAATCTTTCACACCAATATAAATTCAATCCTGAAGGGATTGGATGATTATAGAAAAATCAATAAGGGAGCTGTGCGACCCCCTCGGGGTCGTATTCTCGATGAAATATTATTGCTATAAACATTTAAATCCTTTGGATTTGATATTCAATCACCCGACTTTACCCGATAGGTGCAAGGTTCAGCCCTTGTGTCTTCTCTCACTAAGAAGGGACCTTAAAAAATGATAACAATAATAACACCCACGCTTTAATTTTAAACCATTCGTCTTTCATTTCATTCAAAGTAGTATTAACATTACCTAAACCGGGCATAGTCCGGTGCTTG
>JANPNY010000249.1:0-6618 GCA_031427745.1 Chitinophagaceae bacterium
ATATTGCCCACCAGCTTTTGGAAACATGCCACACAATTCGCTATAACTTAATGCAGCAATTAGAGTCATAAACCCAGTTAATGCCCATACTAAAATTAGTAATCCAGCACTGCCTACATTTCTAGTAATATCGGCACTTACAATAAAAATTCCGGACCCAATCATAGATCCGGCAACAATCATCGTTGCATCAAATAAACCCAGTGATGGCTTAAAAGAAGTTGTTCCGGTTTCAGTAGCTGTTAAATTGGAGGCATCGTTTTGGAGCATAAAAAATCCCGTTTTGGTTAAACGGGGTCAAGATAAATAATTTGAATGGATTTTATTACTTACCCTTCTTATTCATTCTTTCGTTGAGACCTTTAATAATTTCGCTGGTTATGTTTTGGGTTGAATCTTTAAAGAATAAATAGTCAAATCCACCACCTGTTGCAAGTATATAGGAATACCTTTTGTCCTTATTGTATTCATTCAAAAAATCTTTTAAGGTTACCTGGACGTCCTCCATTATTTTCCCACCTTTTTCTGCCAACCGTTGTCCCTTTGATTGTTTTGCTGCGTCCAGCTCCTGTTGACGCTGTATCCATTTTGCCTGGAATGTTTCCGCCTCGGCTTGGGTGATGGAATTACCTCTTTTAATAAAATTATTTTTTTCGGTTTCCTGCTGGCGGCAAGCGCTTTCGTATTCGTTTAAAATTTGCTTTTGTTCCTGTTCCAGTTCTTTTTTTCTTTCTTTAATAAAAACAACATTGTTATTAAGGGAATCAAGCTCAACATAGGCAATGGCCGGCCCTGCACTGCAAGTATCCTTGTGACTGTTGGCAGATTGAATACGTTGGGGAGTATTGGGTTTACCAGTAGAAAAATGAAGGTAATACAACACCCCTACAGCAGCTAGTAAAATAATATTGAATAGAATGGAAAATTGCTTCATGCATGGATTTTAAATAAGACAGCAATTTAGGTAACAATTGATGTTTTGGCACTATTGATTAATATATTTTAGGAAAGGGTTAACAGGCTGAAAAAAATCACCAGCAAAACAATCCCACCTAATCAGAAGAAATTGTCTGCTGGTCTTTATATGTTTATAGGGTAAGATTAAAATCAAAATCCCCGTTGCTTATTGCAAAAATTTAGATTGATAAATTTTATCCACTCCCGACGTTTTTACTGCATAGGCAAATCCCTTTTGAATTGAATAACCGCCATGCTGCCCCATTTTATTAATGGCCACAAAACCAACCTGTATTTCTTTTGCTTTGGAAGGATTTAGTTTTACTATACGTTCCACTGCCTTCTTGCAGGCAAGCTCCGGACTGTGGCCGTTTCTCATGAATTCCACCACCAGGTGGGTACCGCAAATACGGATTACTTCTTCGCCTACACCGCTTGATGTAGCGGCGCCAACTTCGTTATCAACATATAACCCGGCACCAATCACTGCTGAATCGCCTACACGGCCATGTATTTTAAATGCCATGCCACTAGTAGTTACACCGCCCGATAAATTTCCGCTTGCATCCATCGCTATTATACCCATTGTATCATGATTTGGTCTGCCATCTTCAAAAAAGAATGGAGCAAAAGGGCCATTTTCATTTTTCGATGTATAACCAGCGGTTTGGTTTTCAATATTAATAACAGGTTTATATTGATTTTTTTTGAGCCATTGTTCGTAGGCTTTTTTTGAATCCTGCGATAAAACAGCCGGCTCTTTTGGAAAGCCATTTTCGAGTGCAAACTGCTGGGCACCATTGCCAACCAACAATACGTGGGGTGTATTTTCCATCACCTTACGGGCTACCGATAAGGGGTTTTTAATTTGCTCCAAACCTGCTACAGCGCCGCAATTGGCGTGTTCATCCATTATGCAGGCATCAAGCGTAACCTTACCGTCCCTGTCTGGATAAGCGCCCAATCCCACGCAGCATGAAATTTTATTTTCGATATAGATTGCTCCTTTTTCAATGGCATCTACTGAGCGTCCTTTTGCTGCCAGCACATCCCATGCAGCTGCGTTTACATTTTTACCTTCATCCCAGGTAGAAACCATGATGGGTTTGGTGGCAAATATGCCAGCCGCTTTTCCGGGTAATTGAAAAGATAATAATGGGGCAGTAAATGAAGTTAGTTGCAGAAATTTTCTCCTGCCAATAGTAGAGGACATAGTTAGATTTTAATGGTGGTGGAGTTAATTATGCCGGGAAAGCTTTTTAATCATTTCGGAATTGAGCGAATCGGCATACATTCCGTAAGCGCTGGTGAAAGTGCCTTTTATTGTTCCGTCTTTCGATTCGATGGCGTACACAATATCTTCATCAGATGGGTTGGTGTCTCCCTCAAAACGAAAGGTTTCTACAATTTCAAATTCATGCGGATTTAAACAAATAGCCTGTTCTTCGCATTTTATGCTGTCGAATGAAATATTAAAATCGAGGGTAAAGCCTTTTTCTTTAAGCCCTTTCAAAGCCTCAACCACCGTGTCGTAAGATTGCATGGAAATTGTTTTGAATAAAGTTAGTTATTTGTTTTTTGGGTTAACAAATTTTTTACCGGTAATGATATTCAGGAAAGCGAAAATACAGATTCACTGTAAAAATATTTAATTCCCATTCACTAAAGAGGTGGTAGTGGTTGGGTGTGGCAACTGTTGTTGGTTAGTCCTGTTGTCCAAATGTTTTTTTATTACTACAAAGCAGATAAGCAGCAGGACAATTAAAATTATGGTAATGAGGTATGCCTGTGGATTATCCTGCCAGCGACGCTTTTTTCTCTTTGCGTTTTTTGCCAGTTGTTTCTGCAAACCAGCCTGCAGTTCCTCCAGGTGAATGGGAATATTTCTTTTACTATCAATTTGTTGCAAACCTTCAATAGCGTCATTCATAAATGCATCGTCGGCCATTGTTTTTTCAACCTCGTGCTTGTTTGATTTTGACAATTGATCGCTCAGGTACGCCAGCAACTGCTGGTTGTCAATATCTTTATTGCTGTTAGATAATATGTCTTTTAAATCATTGCTCATTTACTTGCAAACGCTCCAGCATTATTTTTAAATTTCTTTTACCGTTTTGAATATGGCTCTTTACCTGTAATAAAGAAAAACTTGTATCTGCGACAATTTCCTGGTAGCTTTTTTTGTGCAGGTAAAACAAAGTTACACATTGTTGCTGTTCCTTATTAAGCTGGCTGAGGGCTTGTTCCATGTTGGTAACGAGCAAATCATTTTCCTGTAATTTTTTTGTATCCGCCAGTTCATCGGCAGTGGCATGTAGCTGTTCGTTTATTTCAACCGGCAGCCTGTTTTTGTCCCTAAGCTTCATCAGGCAATGATTTTTAGCCACCATGTAAACCCAGCTTTTAAAATACTCCACCTTGTACTTTGGAAGTTCTGTAAGGGTTTTTAAAAATACCTGCTGCACACTGTCTTTTGCCTCCTCCTCATTTTTTAAATATTTTATGCAAACACCCAACAGTAAAAGGGTGTAGCGGTTAAGCAAAATACCCAGCCACTCATTATTTTTATCTTCATAAAAATTGAGCAGTAGTTGCTGATCGTCAATATGTTTATATTTTTCAGGGTTCAACATAATGGGCTGTACAGCTAAGATGTAAACTTAGGTTTTTTTCCATACGGGGATAAAAACTTGAGTAGGAAATTATTAAAATGAATTAGCAAAAGAATTATTAGTATAATTTGAAGCTTTACCAAATAAGGTGGCCTCCATTTACTTCTTTGCCTTTCTACCTCTGGGAATGGTTGATGCAAATTAACTGCAAAAACTAAAATTGGACGACTGCAAAAAATAGAAAAATGAACCATTTTCTTAACACTAAAATTCTTGCAAAGAGTGAGATTATGTATGTTACTTTTCAATAAGCCAGTAAATTTAGATCAGATAAATGTTTCAACATAAAATTTTGTCTCAAATTAGATAAGCGTGAACTAATAACTTTATTTTTGAGCAAATTAAAAAAGGATACATGAAAGTAGTTTTATTTGCCGGTGGATTGGGTACCCGTATTTCAGAAGAAACTGATACAAGACCCAAACCAATGGTAGAGATAGGTGGACGGCCGGTTTTATGGCATATAATGAAAATTTACAGTCATTATGGGTTCAATGATTTTGTTGTTTGCCTGGGTTACAAGGGTTATTTGATTAAAGAATATTTCATCAATTATTTTTTGCATAATGCTGATATCACTGTTGATTTAAGTAATAATAAAACAGAAATACATGGTACCAGTGCTGAATCATTTAAGGTAACATTGGTAGAAACCGGCTTAAATACCAAAACGGCTGGCAGGCTGAAACAGGTTCAAAAATATATTGGTAACGAAGATTTTTTACTTACATATGGGGATGGTGTTTGTGATGTTAACCTAACGGACCTGGTAGCATTTCACAACACCCACAATAAACTGGCAACAGTTACAGCAATTCAGCTAGATGCCCGTTTTGGCGGAATGGATCTTGGACAAAATGGGGAAGTTGTTTCTTTTAAAGAAAAGGCAAAAGATGAAAGTAAATGGATAAATGGAGGTTTTTTTGTATTAAAACCTGCCGTTTTTAAATACCTGGATGGGGATATGAGCGAAATGATGTGGGAAGATGAGCCCTTGGAAAATTTAACCAACGATAATCAATTGGTAGCTTACCAACACAAGGGTTTTTGGAAATGTATGGATGCGCTTAGAGATAAAATTGAATTGGAAGAACTTTGGAAAACCAATAATGCAAAATGGAAAGTGTGGTAAATAAAAACTCAGTTTCTTACTATAAAGGTAAAAAGGTTTTTATAACCGGGCATACTGGTTTTAAAGGTAGCTGGCTAATGGCCTGGCTTCATTTATTGGGTGCCGATTTAAAAGGTTATTCGTTGGCCCCGGAAAATGACCATGGATTGTTCAATGCTTTAGCAGGTCAAATCAAGTTTCAACATATAATTGGGGACATACGGGATAAGGAAAAGTTAAAAAAAGAAATCCTTGATTTTCAACCAGATTTTATATTTCATTTGGCAGCGCAGGCATTAGTCCGCCGCTCTTATGAAATTCCTTCGGAAACCTTTGAAGTAAATGCTATTGGAACTGCTAATGTTTTGGAAGCAGTAAAAGGTCTTGAAAAAAAATGCACAGTTATTGTTATCACAACAGACAAAGTTTACCACAACCGGGAAACTGATTATCATTACAACGAAACAGATGAATTAGGCGGTTACGACCCTTACAGTGCCAGTAAAGCTGCCACTGAAATGGTGGTAGGTTCTTTTCGTAATTCTTTTTTTAATCCGTCCCAATATTTACAGCACCAAAAAGCTGTTGCTAGTGTTAGAGCAGGTAATGTAATTGGTGGCGGCGATTGGAATAAAGACAGGATTATTCCTGATATCATTCGGAGCCTGACTGCAGACTTACCTGTTGCAGTACGAAATCCTTTAGCAGTAAGACCCTGGCAACATGTATTGGAGCCGCTTGCAGGTTATCTTTCACTAGGTATTTTATTAGATGAAGATGTTAATAAATATTCAGGCTCGTATAATTTTGGCCCATTGCCAGATGATCATCTTTCTGTAAAGGACCTTGTTCAAATTGCTTTGCAGTGCTGGGGAAGTGGTACATGGATAGATAATACAGATGTGACACAACCACACGAAGCCGGCTTATTAAAGCTTGATATTGCAAAAGTAACAACTGTACTCAACTGGCGCCCGAAGCTAAACAGCAGGGAAGCAATAGAATGGACCATTGATTGGTATAAGCAACCTTATGACAACATTGTTGAGTTTACCATGCAACAAATAAATAACTACCAAATAAAATGATATTTACAGAAACATTGTTAAAAGGTAGTTTTACCGTAAGTCTTCAACCCATCGAAGACGAACGAGGATGGTTTACAAGAACTTACTGTAAAAATGAATTTGCTGCAATTGGGCACACAAAAGAATGGGTTCAGTTAAACCATTCTTTCACCAGCAAAAAAGGAACGATACGAGGAATGCATTATCAACTACAGCCCTTCAGCGAAATAAAACTGGTTCGTTGTATTGCAGGTGCTGTATATGATGTAATCATTGATTTAAGAAAAGAGTCCACTACATTTTTACAATATTTTGGGGTTGAACTTTCATCCGCTAATAAAAAAATGATTTATATCCCGGAAGGCTTCGCACATGGATTTCAGGCCCTGACAGATGATTGTGAATTATTGTACCATCATTCTCAATTTTATTTACCAGGTGTAGAGGGAGGTATAAAATATGATGATGCTGCCATAAACATTAAATGGCCTTTTGCCAACAGCATGGTTTCAGCCAGGGATAACCAACACAAATTGATTGATTTTAATTTTAAAGGACTTTGATTATGCAATGCAGATTTTGTAAAACTGAACTTTCTAATGTATTTATTGACCTCGGGAATTCTCCGGCGTCTAATTCTTTTTTAACTGCGGCGCAGCTGAATGAGCCGGAAGTATTCTATCCCTTAAAAGTATATACCTGCCACCAATGTTTTTTGGTTCAGGTAGATGAATACAAAAAATCGGACGCCATTTTCGACAGCAACTATGTTTATTTTTCTTCGTACAGCAGCAGTTGGTTGGCGCATTCA
>JANPNY010000250.1:0-4616 GCA_031427745.1 Chitinophagaceae bacterium
AACACCCACTTTAGCAGGTCGGTAAAACGGATACGGTAAATTTTTCCTTCATTGAAATCATCACCAAAACGTTCGTACAATTTCATGGCAATGTCTTCGTAATCTCTCCAGTTAATGGGTGGTTCAAACATAAAAAAATAATTTGCTGGTATGCAGTTTAGCTGATTTGCTGATTCAATAATTTAACAGGGTTTTTACAATAATTACAGGTTTATAAAAAAAAATAAACCGGCACATTCGGACTTTATGCCAATTGTCTTTACTCTCCCAAAAATTGTGATTGATCGGGTAGCGTAACTACAATTGCCCCGCTGCCCGGTTGCAAAACACATTGGCAGCCCAACCTGCTGTTTAACCTTGGACTAACAGCTCTGTCAATAAAATCTTCTTCCCTGTCTGATAATTCTTCTAAAAAAGTATCGCCCTGTTCTACGTACAAATGACAGGTACTGCAGGCGCAAACACCGCCGCAATTGTGGTGCAAATTGATATCGTTTTTTAAAGCAACTTCCAGTAACGATTGCCCAGCCTCCACATTGTTAAATGTAATGGGTTCCAATCCTTTCTGTTCAAATTTATAGGTGATATTATACATGGTATTCAAGTTCGGCTGCAAACCTACTGTAGAAATACCAATTTTTTAAAAATTGAAAGGTTTATCCTGCGAATTATCGGTATTCGTAACAGCGTTCAATTTAAAAATCAGTTGATTTTTTTATTCAGTTAATAAAATTTGTATTTGATTTATTAATCGGTTACTTTCCCATTTCTTTAATTGAAAATATATTTGCTGTATGAAAAAAAACAACTCCCGGATATTGGTATTAATGCAGGCACTTGTGATTGTTTTGCTGTATGCATGTAATAATCAAACCCAAAAAGAAAGGGAACCTGCCATTATTAAATCAACCGATTCTCCGGTGGTAAAAAAAGCAAAATCATCCGAAGCAGCCTTGCCAACCAACCGGCCACCGATCATTAATATTACAGATACACTATCTGTAAAACAGCTGGTACTTTGTATAAAGGATAGTGCTGCTAATTACGATCGGATTAGTTTAAAACTAGGTCAGCTTTATGGCGTAAAACTGGCGGCTGTCATCAAAAAAAATAGTTTAAAAGTAACTGGTCAGCCAATGGCCTGGTATAAAACAAGAAAAGCGCCTTATTTCTTTGAAGCCGGCATTCCGGTAGATAAACGACCAAGAAAGTTGCCTGCCAACGCATTTATAAAAGAGATAGGTGTTGATAGTGTGATAGTAGCTCATTTTTATGGTGGGTACGATTTATTGCCACAGGCCTATGAGGCATTAGCGGATATTATAAAAGACCGCAAGCGAACGCTAAAGTCTAAACCTTACGAAATATATGTAGATGATCCTATGGATAAAGAGGGTAAATTAAAAGACCCCTATAAAGTGCAGACAGATGTGGTGTTTCCGTGGAAGTAGGTAAAAAGAAGCTACCATCGGCAAAGCATCTTTTTGCTTAAAGAAAGTGTTATTTGTTGCTTTTTAGTTATTCATAATACTATCAGTCATCTTAAGATAGATAGCTCTAAGTTTTGGATGGGCTGTCAGTAAACGAAGGTGTTTATCAAGTGTTGAGATGTCCTTTCGGATGGCAGGTCCGGTCTGCATTTCACTGGGGTAAAAATGTTTCAATCGTGTGGCGGCCGTTTCTATTAAGGGATACAATAATTCAAAAGGAACTTTTTCAATTTTGCAGTACTCAGCCGCCATTGAATATAAATGATTGGTAAAATTATTAACAACTACAGCAGCCACATGTAATTTAAACCGATCGTTTTCGCTGACGATGGAAACGTTGCTTGAAATGCTTTCGGCAAATGTTACCAACGTTTTTGTGGTTGCTTCATTATTTGCCTCTACCAGCAGTGGTATTATCGTTGGTTTTTCCGTAAGCTCTTTTCGTAAGCTCTGCAATGGATATAAAACACCGTATTGCAGCGAAATATCTTTCAATACATCTTTAGAAATAGCACCAGCAGAGTGTACAATAATTTTTTTTCCCAGTTGTATTTTTTCTGGTAAGGCATTCAATGCTGCGTCAGACATGGCAACCAGGTACAAATCGGCCGATAAGTTAATATGTGTAAAGTCGTTGCTGTAGCCGCAACCCAGCTCATCTGCTAATTCTTTAGCAGTCGTTTTATTTCGGCTGATAACCTGTACAATTTCATGATTGGCCTCCTTAATCAGCCTACCTAAAACGGTGGCAACATTTCCAGCTCCAATAATTAATACCCTCATCTTACTATATTTGTTTTGATGAAAATAAAACAAAAATTGGCAATTCAATATATCCGGGCAAAATTTAAAGTGCTTGCACTCGTTTCCAGTCGCAAAGCGGCCGAAAAAGCTTTTGAATTATTCTGTACTCCCCTTGATAAAAGTAAAAAGTCAGCCCCCGGTGTTTTTTCTTTGGCAGAGAAATTAAAATACACTTTAAACGGGCATACCATTAAAGGCTATTGCTGGAACAAGGGCCAGGCAAAAAAGGCCCTTATCCTGCATGGCTTTAGTTCATCGTCCTATAATTTTCAACCTTACGTATTACCACTGGTAGAAAAAGGATACGAGGTGCTGGCCTTTGATGCACCTGCACATGGCAATAGCGGGGGTAAAACCGTCAACGTGGTACAATACCGGGAGATGATAGACCTGCTAATAAAAAAGCATGGACCCATCGACAGTTTTATAGCTCATTCATTTGGCGGTATCGCCCTTTGCCTGGCCATGGAAAAAGCGGTTCTTGATGAGCACACGAAAATTGTTTTGATTGCACCGGCTACAGAAACTGTTACGTCTATCGATGCGGCTTTTACTATGCTGCAAATAAAAAAGCGGGGTGTGAGGCGGGAGTTTGATAGCATAATTATGGAGCGAAGCGGCCATATGCCTAAATGGTTTTCTATCAGGAGGGCCATGAACCACATAAACGCAAAAGTACTTTGGATACATGATGAAGATGATACCGTTACTCCGTTAAAAGATGCTTTAAAGGTGAGAGATGACAAACATCCTAACGTTGAGTTTGTAATAACCAGCGGGTTGGGCCACCGCAATATTTATCGGAGCTCTTCTGTAAAAAAGACAATTTTTGAGTTTTTATAAAAAGGCTATTGTGCAACTTAGCTTTCTCTTTTTATTGTTTTTTACACGCTTAGTAAAAAGCAAATAGTATAAAATCAATTAGATAAATAGTTCGCTACTTTATTAGCTGATCCGTAATAATTAAAGGACTATTCCAGCAAAAAAAAATCTTCATTTTTTAATTTTAAACTAATATTGTGGCACTGTAGCTGCCATCATAGTAGTTTAAAATAGCATGATTGCGGGCAGAAAAGTAAGCAGATTGTTATATTGAACAGCTATCCACTCAGGAGCTTCAAAATAACGCTGCTATTGGTTTCCAAAGAAAACAACGATTAATTATGGCCAAAAATTTATTGATAGTAGAAAGCCCTGCGAAAGCGAAAACCATTGAAGGTATTTTAGGGAAAGATTTTGAAGTAAAGAGTTGTTTTGGACATATCCGTGACCTTGAAAAGAATGATATGGGCATTGATATAAAAAATAATTTTTTGCCTAAATACATCATTTCGCCCGACAAAACCAAGGTGGTGAATGAATTAAAAGCATTGGCTAAAAAAAGTGGCGAAGTATGGCTTGCCTCGGATGAAGACCGTGAAGGAGAAAGCATCAGCTGGCATCTTGCGGAGGTGTTAAAACTTGACCCCAAAACAACCAAGCGGATTGTGTTTCATGAAATCACCAAACCTGCTATTGAAAGGGCCGTAAAAAATCCACGTACCATCAACATGAACCTGGTAAATGCCCAACAGGCACGCCGGGTATTAGACAGGCTGGTAGGTTTTGAACTAAGTCCCGTGCTTTGGCGCAAAATTGGAAAAGGTAGTCTGAGTGCCGGCCGGGTGCAAAGTGTAGCAGTAAAATTAATCGTAGAAAGAGAAAGAGAAATTAACCAGTTTAACCAGGTTGCCAGTTTTAAAATTGAAGCGTTATTAGCCGCTACCGATCTTAACAGCAAAGTGGTAACCTTTAAGGCAGAAGGCAGTAAATTTAACGAAGCTGCTGATGCCGAGCGATTTTTGCAGAGCTGCATCGGCGCTAAATACTCCGTAAGAGACATCCAGGTAAAACCGGGTAAACGTACACCTGCCGCACCTTTCACAACATCTACCTTACAACAGGAGGCCAGTCGTAAATTGGGTTATGGCGTAAGTAAAACCATGCTGCTTGCTCAAAAATTATACGAAAGCGGAAAGATAACCTACATGCGTACCGACAGTGTGAGCCTGAGCGACACAGCGATGGAAGATATTAAAAAAGCCATCGAAAATAATTATGGCGATAATTATGTTCAGGTAAGAAAGTTTAAAAATAAAAATGAAAGTGCGCAGGAAGCGCATGAAGCCATTAGGCCTACCTACATGCAAAACAACAGCATTGCAGACCCTGATACCTATAAATTATACGAACTAATCTGGAAGCGTACCATCGCCAGCCAAATGGCAGATGCAGTGTTGGAGAAAACCATTGCTTCTATCAACATCAGCACCAACAATGCAA
>JANPNY010000251.1:0-20535 GCA_031427745.1 Chitinophagaceae bacterium
AAAATCTTATAACATAGCGGTAATGGTAAACGACTTAAAAATGATGGATGTAGCCATAGGGGAGGCACAGGGTGCTTTTAGACCTGTACGAAAACTCGATATAAAAGAAGAGGATAATTTTTATGTTGACAAAAGCGACAGCATAGCTCAATCATTAATGAAAAATCTTGGCTTCTTAAAATATGCAACGCTTGCGATTGCGTTAATTACGCTTATCGGAGCAGCCATTGGTTTAATGAATATTATGTTGGTGGCTGTAAATGAACGTACCAAAGAAATAGGATTAATTAAATCTTTAGGAGGTAAAGCTGGTGAAATAAGAGCTCAATTTTTATGGGAGTCAATTCTTATTAGTTTAATGGGAGCATTTGTAGGAATAATCGCAGGTATACTCTTTGGCAATATTGTAGCAGTATTATTAAAAACAGGGTTTGTAATTCCATGGGTATGGGTTTTTGCAGGGGTTTTGGTATGTACATTGGTAGGGCTTTTTGCAGGACTTTATCCTGCTTTTAAAGCTGCCAAACTTGATCCAATAGTAGCACTCCGCTATGAATAGTTGTACCCAGAATGTAAGGCATTTTTAGCATTAGATAATACAAAAGTTTTTGCTTTAAAAAGTTTTAAAAAAAAATACAGCCTTTTTTCATTCCTTCAATTTATTCATTATCTTGTGCCTCATCGATAAAAATTTTTCTCCGAAATTTAATTGATGGTATATATGTTTGTTATATCATTGTATACTAATAAAATCAACTAAACATTTTTTAATTTAATCACAAAAAAAATCTGAAAGTCATGGCAGAAACTAAATCAACTGCAACTGTAAAACCATCAACATCAGTACAGGCAAAAAAGTCAAGCAACGCAATTTCATTGCTAGCTCCCGTTATTTGTATAATAGCAGGGTATATAATTTGGCGATTTGTATTAGGAAATTCATCTGGGTTTAGTAAGCCAGGAACCGGGTTTTTCTGGCCAACACATGATGGCCCCAAAAGTGCCTTAAGTAAAATATATTTGGGCGGAATCATTGTTCCAATCCTTTTGGGAACATTTTTAACCATGATTACTTTTGTGATCGAACGTTTTTTAACAATCAGTAAAGCTACCGGTACTGGAAGCAATGCAGATTTTATTCGTAAAGTTCAATATCAACTGGCAAACAAAAACGTAGATGCAGCCATTGCTGAATGCGACAAGCAACAAGGTAGTGTTGGTAATGTAATGAAGGCAGGTCTTCATCGCTACAAGGAAATGATTTCCAATAATGAG
Organism: Chitinophagaceae bacterium; assembly: GCA_031427745.1. Taxonomy (GTDB): domain Bacteria; phylum Bacteroidota; class Bacteroidia; order Chitinophagales; family Chitinophagaceae; genus Ferruginibacter. Next base: position 1,276 of record JANPNY010000251.1, read on the forward strand.
CTTTCTACTGAACAAAAAGTATTGGCTATTCAAAAAGAAGTGGAAGAGGCTACTTCTTTAGAGCTGCCAATGCTGGAGAAAAACCTTGTGTTTTTATCTACCATTGCATCGGTAGCAACGTTGCTTGGATTGTTGGGTACAGTATTAGGAATGATCCGTTCTTTCTCTGCTTTGGGTGAAGGCGAAGGCGGTGGAGATGCGGCACAGAAATTGTCTGTAGGTATATCTGAGGCGTTGTATAACACCGCTTTAGGAATCGGTACTTCGGCATTTGCTATTATTTTCTACAATATGTTCACTACTAAAATTGATGGTATTACTTATGGTATCGATGAAAGCGGATTTACGTTAACTCAAAGTTTTGCGTCCCTGTACAAATAATTTTTTGACCCAGTATGGAATCAACAAATTTTTGAATCTTTACAATAAATAAAAACCAATATGGGAAGAGCAAAATTACCTCGAAAGAGTACAAATATCGACATGACGGCAATGTGTGATGTTGCTTTCTTATTATTGTCTTTCTTCATTTTGGCAACTAAACAAAAGCCACCTGAAGCAGTGACAGTGATGCCACCAACATCGGTATCTTCCAAAGCTGCTCCTGAAAAATCGATTCTTATAACATTGACTAAAGAAGGTAAATGTTTTTTGATACTCGGTGATGAAACAAAAAAGAAAGATATCTTAAAAGACATCAACACCAGCAAGGGCCTGGGGCTCTCTGATCAGGAAATTACTAAGTTCTCAAAGTTAGCCTTCATCGGCATGCCGTTAGGACAGGTTAAGGCTGCATTGGCATTGGAACAGATGCCTCCGGCAGAAAAATTGCTAGGTATTCCTATTCAAGACAGTACCAATAATGAAATGGTGGACTGGATTAGAAGTATTACCAATGTATATGCTGGTGGAGACCAAAAAGATTTAGAAGAAATGATTCTGATCAAAGGAGACAATCTGGCTAAATATCCAGCGTTCAAAAACATCAAGTACGCACTAAAAAAGAACAACCTGTTTAAATTCAGGATTGTTACCAACAGTGAAACAGTCCCATCTGGTTCGGAGTTGTATATCAAAAACAAAGAATTGTTGGATAAGAAATAAATTATAAACACTAAAAAATATTTTTTATGGCAGAAATGGACACCTCGTCGGGTGGCGGACATAAGAAAGGGCCTGGCGTAAAAAAAAGCAAGAAAATGTCGACCCGGGTTGATTTAACCCCAATGGTTGATCTTGGTTTTTTGTTGATCACATTCTTTGTATTTACTACTACTATGAGTAAGCCAACTGCAATGAATATGAATGAGCCTAAAGATGATCCGGATCAGCAGTTAAAAGTAAAACAATCGGGTGCTATGACTATCCTTTTAGGAAGTGATGACCAGGTGTATTACTACATGGGCGAATTGACTGGAGATAATGCATCAGAAAAATTTAAAAGCACCAATTTTAAAGATATTCGGTCTGTGATATTGGATAAAAAGAAGGCCACCCCCATAGGTGATTTAATGTATATTATTAAGTCGGATAAGGACGCTACTTTTAAAAATGCAATTGACATTTTGGATGAAATGGCCATTAACGATGTGCCACCAGGTCACTATGCTGAAGTAGATATGAGCCCCACAGAAGAGCAGCTTATTAAATTGACTGAGCAGGCAAACGGCCTAAAATAAATAGTTTATGGAATTAAGTTAATTCCTGCATCTAAACAAAAAAGCATTCAGAAATGGAAACAAATAAAATCTTAAACGCAGATATTCTTGATATCATTTTTGATGGCAAGAACAAGCAGTATGGTGCATACGAGCTTCGCAAGACGTATGACAGTAGGTTAAAGAAAGCACTTTTGTTAACCGCAGCTTTTGCTATCCTTATTTTCCTTAGCTCAGTTTTTGCAAATATCATTAGTAAAAAGGAAGTGGCTAAATTGGATGTTATAGATACACAAATGGCGGAGATTAAGAAAGATGCACCGCCTCCGCCTCCGCCTCCGCCTCCACCGCCTACACCACCACCGCCTCCGGAAATTAATCAGGTTAAGTTTACACCTCCTAAAATTGTAAAGGATGAAGAGGTTAAACCTGAAGAAAAGATTGAGGAGATAAAAGAAGACCAGGTTATTAGTACTAAGACTATTGAAAGTGATAATAAGCAACAAATAGTACAAGCCCCTGTTGATGACAAAGGCAGCCAGGTAGTGGAAGCTCCAAAGAGTGATTATGAAGATAAAGTATTTACCAAGGTAGAAAATGAAGCAGAATTTCCAGGAGGAGTTGCAGCCTGGACAAGGTATGTGCAAAAAAATCTTGATGGTTTTAACCCGGCTGAAAATGGTGCACCTCCGGGGAAATATCAGGTTGTTGTTAGATTCATTGTAAGTAAAGATGGTTCTATCAGTGATGTACAGGCGGAAACTAAATTTGGATACGGAATGGAAGATCAGGCTATTAATTGTATAAAAAGGGGTCCAAAATGGAAGCCCGCTTTACAAAATGGTCGTAACGTAAATGCCTATCGCCGGCAGCCTGTAACTTATGTTGTACAAGAAGAGTAGAATAGTTTTTTAAACTTTTATATGTCCCCTTTCATCGTTGAAAGGGGATTTTTTGCGAAATAATATTATGGAATAAGCCTGCTTTTTTATCCTATAAAAAAAGCAATGATGGCCACAATCGAAAATTACAAGTCTGAAAAAACAAAAAGACAAACCTCATTTAAAAAGAAAAACACAAGGGTTGATTTAACTCCGATGGTTGATTTGGGATTTCTTCTTATTACTTTTTTTGTATTTACTACCACCATGAGTAAACCAACAGTAATGAAGGTGGATATGCCGTTTGATAAAACAAACGAAAATAATCTGGTATGTAGTTCATGTGTGCTAACAGTGTTGCTTTGCAATGATGATGTCATAAAATATTATGAAGGTGATTTTTCGATTGCAAAAGTTCAATCAATAAATTATGCTGGTATCAGGGAAGTAATCCGTACAAAGAAAGAGTTAGTAAAGCAGGTATTAGGCACAAGCGATCAGTTTGTATTAATAATAAAACCTACAGGTGAGTCATCGTTCAAGAATTTTGTCGACATAACCGACGAGGTTACCATCAATCAGGTTAAGAGATACTACCTGGATGAGGTTTCTCCTGTTGAGCAAAATGGATTATAGCCATTTCAGTGTCTTATCAATAAAATTGTTTGCATTAAATTTTTCCAAACTTTTTATAATAGGCAATTAATAATCCGGTAACCTCATCGTAGCTTAACTCTCCGGCTGGTTGCTGGTTATTGATTAAATATTTGCTATAAAGCCATCTCACAATGGGTTCAACTGGATTTTTATGTCGCTTATTAAATTGCCGCCATTCATACAAATCAGCTTTAACCTCCGGTATTAACTTAGATGCAAACTCTTTAACCACAAAGGAATCTGTTTTATATAAATTCCGTTGTGCATAAAGGAATAAGTCAAGGTATGCAGAATAATGAAATAAAGTATCTGGCGAAGCAATAGCGGCCAGGTAGCCAACAAAGTTTGCCTCGTCTTCTTTGGCATATCCTACCTGGTGGGCAGTTTCATGACAAAAAATAAAAGGTTGTAAAAATTGCGGAACTGTAGTATTAACCTGCGCTTCACCCGAAAATGGATTATAATATCCCGTAAAACCAAGATAGTTCCCTAGCCAGCCCCATAAAGAAGTTTTAATGGATGATGATTGATTTCCTAAAAATGGATATCGAATCGAAATATGTTCAAAGGCATCTTTAGTGCTTTCCTTTAATAACGCTGTTGAAATTGGATAAGGTTTCGCTTGTAAAAGGGCTCGTTTACTGCTGTTTACTTTATACAACAGGATCGAATCGATCATTCGAAGGTCTTGGGATTTATATTTCTCCGGTCTTAAATTTAACTGACTTGCAATACCCGCTCTGTTGTAATTTATCCCCCATAAAATATTAAAAAGCAGGTAGATTAGCAACAGGTACCTAAATAATTTTAAACCCGAAATGTGTAATCCAGCGGTTGTGATTTTTTTGAGCCTGTAAAATTCAAATAGCTGTACGATCTTATAAACTAACCAAATGGCAATTACTCCATAAAACACATCGCCGACGCTAAATGGTAACCAGCCCAATAAATATATTAATGATGCTGAGATGTAGGGATAAATTCCGGTAGAATAATATTTTTCAATCCAGCTGGTATTAACCGATAAAAGATGAATAATAATGGCAATTAGCAGAAGTATTATATTGGGTAGCCATTTTCTAATTGTTTCCATATTTCTTTAAAAATAGAAAAATTATCCTGAGCAGATATTTTTTCTTGTTGAATACTTCTATTATTGTTAAAAAAGTTTACCTTCGCCGTCCTTTAAATGGGAGGTTATGGGAAAAAGAAAGCCATTTGAAATAGCTTTTGTGGGTTTGAAGCCAGGAATACATGAGTTTTTATATGATATAGAAGATAGTTTTTTTGATGAGAACATTCCACGTGAATTTGAACATTGTATTGCGAAAGTAAAACTACAGTTAGATAAGAAATCAAATTTTTTCTTATTAAAATTTGAAATTGGAGGTAAAGCTGATGTTGTTTGTGACCGTTGTAGCAATACATTAACCAAGGACTTGTGGGACGAATTTAATATGGTGGTGAAGATGGTTGACAACCCGGATGAGATGAACGAAAAGGAAGAAGACCCAGACATTCATTATATATCTAAAACAGAAAGTCATCTTTACCTGAACGACTGGATATATGAATTTGTAAGTTTGAGTGTACCCATGCAAAGAATGTGTAGCGAAGAGGAGTTTGGAGGTGAAAAATGCAACAGGGCGGTATTAGAAAAATTGAAAACAATGGTTGTGAAGGACAATGAACAAAATGCCCATACTATTTGGAAGGGGCTGGATCAGTTTAAAAAAGCAAGTAAGAAATCAAAATAAAATAGCATTAATCAAATTTATAACAACACTTAAAATTAAAAAATATGCCAAATCCCAAACGCCGCCATTCGCAACAACGCAGTGCAAAGAGAAGGACACATTATAAGGCTACTGAAACTACTTTATCTGTAGATCCAACAACAGGCCTTACACATGTTCGTCATTGTGCACACATTAGCGAAGGTAAACTTTACTACAAAGGACAAGTGGTTGCTGAAAAAGCGCCGCTTAAGGCATAATATTTTTCAAATACTGCATTCTAAGTTCTACATTCGATAATCAGCATGTGGGGCTTAGAATTTTTTATTTAATGTATCTACCATGAACATTGCATTAGACATGATGGGTGGCGACTATGCACCCCTGGAAGCAGTAAAAGGAATTAAAGCGTTTTTAACCGATGACGGTAATTTAGTACCCCACCTTACTTTAATTGGCGACCAACCCTCAATACAGCCATTGCTTCTGCAATATGGTATTGAAACCAATAATATTACTATTGTGCATGCCAGCCAGGTAATAGAGATGCATGAACACCCCACTAAAGCATTACGAGAGAAGAAAGACTCTTCCATTGCAATAGGATTTCATTTGTTGGCTAATGGTTCTGTTGATGCCTTCATAAGTGCCGGTAATACCGGAGCAATGATGGTGGGGGCCTTGTTCAGCATTAAAGCAATAGAAGGCGTTAGCAGGCCTACTATAGGAGGTTATTTCCCCCGTGAAAACGGTAAGTTGGGTTTATTGGTTGATGCTGGTATAAATGCAGATTGCAAGCCGGAAAATCTGGTTCAATTTGCGCTGTTAGGATCCTTATTTGTTGAACACATCTGGGGCATCAGCAATCCCAGGGTTGGTTTGATAAATTTGGGTGAAGAGGAGGGAAAGGGCAACATACTTTCACAGGCAACTTATCCATTGCTAAAGGAAAACAATCAATTAAATTTTATTGGAAATATCGAAGGAAGAGACATATTAATGGACAAGGCAGACGTAATGGTTTGCGAGGGATTTACAGGCAATGTAGTTTTAAAAATGGCTGAAAGTGTTTACGACATTGTACAACGCAGGGGTATACACGATGAACACTTTGAGCGTTTTAATTTTGAAATGTATGGTGGTGTGCCGGTTTTAGGGGTTGCAAAGCCGGTAATAATTGGTCATGGTATTTCCCATGCCGTTGCTTTTAAAAACATGATTTTAATGGGACAACGTATGATTGAAAAGGAATTGACGGAGAAGATGAAGGCTATGTTTGCAAAATGTCTTTGAGTTTAAGGTTATGATTTTTCAGGGTTCTTTATAATATCAAATTATTAAATTTCCTACAAAAAGGTTTCTATTGTAGAAACTTTCTGGTATGTAAATGATATCTGCTTATTAATCAAATCAAATTTTCAAACATATCTTCCACCATCCTTTCCAAATCATAATCTTCCTGCCAGCCCCAATCGTTTCTTGCTACTGTATCATCAATGCTTTGTGGCCAGCTATTGGCAATTTGTTGCCGGTAATCGGGCTTATAACTTATTTCAAATGCGGGAATATGCTTTTTTATTTCTGCAGCAATTTCTTTTGGTGAAAAGCTCATACCGGAAATATTGTAACTGGTTCTTATTGATATTTGGGCAGCCGGTGCTTCCATTAATTCGAGTGTAGCTTTAATGGCATCGGGCATGTACATCATGGGCAGGTAAGTGTCTTCCTTTAAAAAACATTCGTACTTTTTTTCTTCCAATGCCTCGTGAAAAATTTCAACTGCATAGTCGGTTGTGCCGCCCCCGGGTTCGCTTTTGTAGCTGATAAGGCCGGGGTAACGAATGCTTCTTACATCTAATCCCCAGCGTTGGTGGTAATAATTGCACCAGAATTCGCCTGCATATTTACTGATGCCATACACAGTGCTGGGCTCAATAATGGTTTGTTGGGGGCAATTTATTTTGGGAGAGGTGGGACCAAATACTGCAATGCTGCTGGGCCAGTAAATTTTATAAATTTTTTCTTCCTTCGCAATATCCAGCACATTTAAAAGGCTTTGCATATTGAGGTTCCACGCAAGGTTAGGATTTTTTTCGCCTGTGGCAGATAAGATAGCTGCCAGTAAATATATCTGCGTAATATTTTGACGAATCACCTGTACATGCAACATTTCTTTATTCATCACATCAAGACTCACATAAGGCCCTGTACCTTTTAATAGTTGATTTTCTTCTCTTAAATCGCTGGCTACTACATTGGCATTACCATACAATTTTCTTAGTGCTAAAGTGAGCTCTACCCCAATTTGTCCGCTGGCACCAATCACTAAAATTTTTTCCCTTATCATATTGTATAATCGTTTTTTTTAAAGAGGAAACAAATGTAAACGAATAAAAACAAGGGTTGCAAAATCCTTGAAATATTGTGGATAACCGCTGCGTGCGTTCCGTTATAGCATTTGTTAATTTCGGTGCACTTACTTATAATTTCTTACCTATCTTTAATGATGATAACACTGCTTAATGAAACCCTTACATTTTTTAATTTTTGTATGTTTTTTAATGACCTCTTTAGTTGCATATCCACAGCAACTTAAATTTAGTACCTACACTTCGGCAAACGGGTTGTCTCAAAATAGAGGAATTTGCATGGCGCAGGATAAACTTGGCTATTTGTGGATGGGTACGCAGGATGGCTTGAACCGATTTAATGGAAAAGACTTTGTTGCTTACTACAAAGGCAATGTAAAGCGGGGGAATTTGCCGGCAAATTATATAGCCGCACTTTACTACGATAGCCTGAATAACTGGCTTTGGGTTGGCACTACTTCTGGCCTGTGTATTTACAATTGCAGGGCCGATAGTTTTTATAGCGCAGCCCATTATTTTCCGGCAGCCGATACACTTAATGGATTGTTGATACGGTCTATTGTTGCAGGACGAAACCCCAGGCGAAGTAATAGTGCTTACGTATAGTGAAGGCCTTTTTATCTGTAATACACAATCACTTAAACACCAGCAATTTTTTCAACAACCCGCTACCAAAAACCGTACAGAAGCTGCTGTGGTATGGAACAAAGAGATATTTGTAGTTGCGAATAAAACATTGTATAGCCTGTATGATACCGCCAAAATTAAGTTGGCAAATCCTATGCTGGATGAGGTACAGCAAATAATGATGTGGCAGGACAAATTATGTATTGTTTCTGCCAAAAATGGGTTGATGATGATAGATGATTTTGCCAAACCAGTTATAATGCCAATCAATGCCGGCAGTAAGGATGCTGACTGTATTGCGCTGGATAAAAATAATAATCTATGGTTGGGAACCCATGATGCTGGTGTAATAATTATAGAACCCGGTCAGCAGAAAATACTTTATTCGTTTACCAGTGCTATCAACCAATACGAATGGCCCAAAAGCTTTATACTTTCCCTTTTTAAAGATAGGCAAAATAATATGTGGATAGGTAGCAAAGGAGGTGGATTTTCAATAAACATCAATGATAAAAATCAATTTGGATTAATTCAAAAAACCGTTGTAGAATTTGGTAAAATACCCAGTAATAATGCATCTACTATTTTTAAACCTCCCGGCAATCTGCTCTATACGGGTATTTTGCAGCAAGGTTTACAAGTGTATAATGTTGCAACAAAAAAAATAGCATGCTTTGTTAATCCAGCGTCAACCGCCAGTAATATCATTTATGGCATTACTGCTTCATCAAACAATGCTGTTTGGCTTGCCACACACGCAGGCTTGTACAATTTTAACCAGGTAACAAAAAAGTTTACGCACTATATTGATAGTGGCGTTGTAGCTTCCCTCTCCGGTGAATTTGTTTATAAGCTAAAGGGATTCGACAGCCTGCTGTATAGTTCTGCCCATGGTACAGTTTTTTTTAATCTTACTAATAAAAAATTCAGCGTTTTTAAAAGTTATATTGATACAAAAGGTAATTTTTTAAACCTGGTTTTAAACTGTGTGGATGAAGACGATGCCGGCAATATTTGGATGGGTAGTAATGGGCATGGGCTGGTAAAATACAGTATAGCAACTGGAAAAATAGAAATAATTGAAGAGGTAAAAACGTTTTCGAAGGCGATTTATGCACTGTATAATGATAACGGTAATTTATGGGTAGCCACTTCAAACGGATTGATGATATATGATCTTTACCACAATAAAATAATAAAAACCTTTTCAATTGCTAACGGTATGCCGGGCAATGCTATTGCCAGTATTGAAAAAGATGCCGCAGGTAATTTTTGGTGTGGAAGCAATGTAGGGCTTATTAAAATTGATGGCCATACCAACAGGGTTACGTTGATAAAAGCATCTGCAGGCTTACCATCTAACGAATTTAATATTGATTGTTCCGCTTCAGATAGTTTGGGTAATCTTTATTTTGGGGGTTTTAACGGGGTATCATTTTTCAACCCTTCAAAATTTACCATTAACCAGTTTAGCCCAGCACCAGTAATTGAATCTATTAAAATTTCTAATGTAGAAATTCAATTTGTTGAAAATATAGGTTATGCCAGTAAAATTTGGCTGTCTTATCTGCAGAATTTTATTACACTTGAGTATGGTGTAATAAACTTTGTTAATCATGATGAATGCTTGTATAAGTATCGTATGACCGGAGTGGATGAAAACTGGGTAGATGCTGGTAACCGAACGATTGTAAATTACGCCGGACTAAAACCCGGAAAATATATATTCCAGCTTCAAAGCTGCAATAGTAGTGGTATTTGGAGTAGCACTATTACTGAACTTGCCATTTATATTACTCCTGCATTTTGGCAAACATGGTGGTTTTTATTGTTGATAATTTTTTTGGCTGCTGTAGTAGTTATTTTGATTGTGAACAGGAGGATACAAAATATCAAAGACCGATCTGCCATAAAACAAAAAATTTCTGAAACGGAAATGGCAGCATTAAGGGCTCAAATGAACCCGCATTTTATGTTTAACTGCATAAACAGTATCGATGCTTTCATTTATAATAATGATAAATACAATGCTACTTTATACCTGAATAAGTTTGCCAAACTATTGCGTAATATTTTGGATAGCAGCAGGCAAAATACGGTACTGCTCAGTAAAGATGTAGATACCTTGCAGCTTTACCTTGAGTTGGAAGAGCTGCGGCATGAAAATAAATTTTCAAGTAAAATAACTGTACAACAAGAGTTGTTGCAAAGCGATTATAAAGTACCGCCACTTATAATACAACCATTTGTGGAAAATGCTATTTTGCATGGGCTAAAAAATAAAACGGGCAATGATGGTATCCTTATTATCAGTATAAAAAAAGTTGATGATTCAATTCAATATACTATTGAAGATAATGGCATTGGCAGGGAGGCGGCAAAATTGATAACGCAAACCAAGCAATCATCTTATGGCATGGATATGAGTATTGAGCGGATAAAATTGTTTAATAACGAAACAACTGCATCGCTAAAAATTGATGATATAAATGAGCCTGGTATGCCGCGGGGAACAAAGATTACCGTTAACTTAAAAATTAACTAAATGATTACAACAATCATTATTGACGATGAGCCAAAAGGCAGGCTGGCACTACGGCAAAAGCTAACAAATTATTGCAGTAACGTGCAGGTAATGGCCGAGGCGGCCAACGGAAAAGAAGCCCTTGTATTGATACAAAAGCATCAACCCCAACTTATTTTTTTAGATATTGAAATGCCCGTGATGAACGGTTTTGAAATGCTGAATGCTATTAGTGAAAAAAATTTTCACATCATCTTTACAACAGCCTATGATCAATACGCTATTAAGGCTATCCGCTATGCAGCTTTTGATTATTTATTAAAGCCGGTAGATATTGAGGAATTGATAATGGCTGTTGGAAAAAAATCAGCAGCAGTACCTCAACAACGGAGCAGGAGAAAAAAGTTGAAACGTTGAATCATAACCTGGTTGTAAGTAAAGAACTTAATAAAATCGCCATACCTACTTCAGAAGGGTTACTTTTTTTTGAAATTGGGAACATTACCCGGCTGGAAGCGCATAGTAACTATACCAATATTTTTTTTAAAAACAGATCTAAATTATTATCTGCCAAAACATTGAAGGATTTTGACGAATTACTACCCTCAAAAATATTTTTCCGTACCCATCATTCGCATGTAATTAACCTGGGTTTTATAAAAAAGTATTCAAAAGGAAATGGAGGCAAAATCGAATTGCTGGATGGTACCCTCATTGATTTGTCCAGAAGAAAAAGAGATGCATTTTTAAAAATACTTAGGCAATAAACTCGTAAAGTACAGGTGTTAAAAAAGCCATATTTCTGTAACATAATTCTTGATAATGCGGTTTTGTTTAAAGAAAAAGGCTACACTTTTAAATGTAGCCATATTAAACAGATTTAAAATAATCGGTAACCTATTCTTTATTCTTTTTTATATTCAGCGATGCCTTATTTGCTCTTTCAGTTGAGTCTTTAATTCGTTGTTTTTCTTTCTTTTTAAAATAGCCTCTTAATAAAAAATTGCTTTTGGCAGCCTGTAAAGTTTCATCAGCTGCGTTGGAGGTTCTATTTATACTGGAGGCGGTTTGTTTAGCCGTCTCAATGGTACTTTCTAATCTGTCAGCAAGTTTATTATCGGCAAGCAATCGCCCAACCGTACCTTTCCCACTGTTTATTTTTGCAACAATATCTGCAAGTCCGTCTGTAACAACCGATGCATTGGCAGATATTTTAGAAATATTATTCATAATCTTATCTACATCAACGGGGTTGGTGCTAAGCAGTTTAGTGCCATTTTTTGCAACAGGCGATGTGCTTGTACCCGGAGCAATCAATATTAATTTATCGCCCATTAACCCATCACTTCCAATGCTTGCAATGGCATCTGTTTTAATAAAAGGCTGAAGCTTTTTTTCTATGCTTAATGTGAGTTGAACATTGGTATCATTGATAATACGGATGCCTTCAACCGTGCCAATATTGATACCTGCAAATCTTACAAAGCTACCTTCCTGCGTGCCGGAGATATTTTTAAACTCTGCATAAACAATAAAAGTATCGCCGAATAATTTTTTTTGTTTGCCAATAAAAAAAATCAATCCTAATAACAACGCAAGGCTGATAAGTACAAATATTCCTGTCTTAATTTTTTGTCCGATAGTTGTATTCATATATTTTATTTAAAAAATGATCGTATATAATCATCTTGTGAATTTTCTAATTCTTCGTGTGTTCCTTCAGCAATAAACACGCCGTTGTCTATTATTAAAACCCTGTCGGCAGTTATTCGGGAGCAAGGAATATCATGCGTTATAATAACAGAAGTTGCCTGGTAAGTTTTCTGAATCTGCAGCATTAAATTACTAATCTCTTTAGAAGTAATTGTATCTAAACCTGTGGTAGGTTCATCATACAAAATTATTTCTGGTTTTACTACCAGCGTACGTGCAAGTCCCATCCGCTTGCGCATACCGCCACTCAAATCGGATGGCATTTTATCAATTGCATCTGCAAGACCTACAGCTTCCAACACTTCTATGCACCTGCTTTCAATTACAGCGTTATCCTTGATTTTTAAAACCCGTTTTAAAGGAAAAATAAGATTCTCTCTAACCGTCATAGAATCGTACAATGCTGCACTTTGAAAGAGAAATCCCACTTTGCAACGCAAGGCTTTAAGTTCATCCTCTTTAAGGTCTTTGATCTCTTCGCCAAAAACTTTTAACGACCCTTCATCTTGTGTAAGTAAACCTGCAATGCATTTAATGGTTACAGATTTACCGCTTCCAGACTTACCAAGTATTACTACATTTTCGCCCTTGTTAACAGAAAGACTGATGTCCTTTAAGATATCGTGATCGCCAAAGCTTTTTTTAAGATGCTTTATTTCAATAACTACCTCCATTATTTATTTATAATTTAATTGTATAGGATAGAATTAGTAAGTTGTACAACAATTCCATCAATTACAATGATCCATATGGAAGCGGTAACAACGGCTGAATTGGCCGCCAATCCTACGCTTGCTGTTCCGTTGTTATAGGTAAATCCTTTGTAACAGCCAATAAAGCCAATGCTTATGCCGAATAGTATTGTTTTTATAAAAGCCGGTACAACGTCTGTATAGTCGAGGATGGTAAGTGCTTTACTAAAATATAGAGTCATACTTATTCCAATATTCATTGTTGCAGCAATATAGCCTCCAACCAATGCCATCGCATCTGCAAAAATGGTTAGGAGTGGAATCATAATTGCACATGCCAAAATACGGGTAACCAACAAAAACTGCACTGGATTAGCCCCGGAAACTTTCATGGCATCAATCTGTTCAGTTACATTCATACTGCTTAATTCTGCGCCAATGCTGGAAGCAATTTTACCAGCACATATAAGTGCAATAATAACAGGGCCTATTTCTCGTATGATTGATACTGACACCATGCTGGGGATATAGCTTACTGCACCAAATTCTTTTAAGGTTGGTAACGATTGAAGTGTCATTACAATGCCTAGTATAAAGCCGGTTAAAGTTGTTATGCCAATTGATTTATACCCGATAATAAAAGATTGACGAAATAACTCATCCCATTCAAATCCTTTTTTAAAAATGTTGCGAAAAAATGATTGAAAAAAATAAGCCTGATCGGCCACAGCAATTAGTGATTTTGTAAAGGGCAAGTTTTTTTCCATACTGTTTTGTACTTGGATAGATGATTTATAGAGATAGCTAAACACCTGCCAGAAAAAAATGATTGTAGTTGCTAAACAACAGATGAAATATGCTCGCCTGAGTGCAGACCTGCATGATGGTTATGGGAAATATTTTCTACAGTATGAAGAAGTACGGGATCAGCTTAAAGATATCTTATTATAACAAAGGCATGATAAAAATCAGAACAAATGCAGTATTTTTTCGAGGTCTTCTGGCGTGTCAATACAATGACTTTGATGTGTTGTAGTAACACATTTTATTGCAAAGCCATTTTCTATCCAGCGAAGCTGTTCTAATGATTCAGCTTTTTCCAGGGGAGATACCGGTAGTTGTGTTATTTGTTTAAGTACATCTTCTCTATAAGCATACATGCCTACATGGCGATAATATTGATAGTGAAGATGCCATTCTTTTTCATCCATTCCTTTGATAAAAGGTATTACCATCCTGCTAAAATAAAGCGCCTCTTTATTTGCGTTGAGTACAATTTTCACTTCACCTTTATCAAACAACATTTCATAATTATCTATTGCCATCATTTGTGTTGCCAATCCCGTTTCGCCATCTGTTAGTACTGCTGCAAGTTCGTCGATTTGTGCAGCGTCAATAAGGGGTTCATCGCCTTGTATGTTGATGACGTATCGATAATCTTCTTCCAGTTGTTGTAGTGCATCCCAACAACGATCTGTGCCACTGGGGTGATGTGATGCTGTCATAACCACCTGGCCACCAAACTTGGTAACATGATTAAATATCCGGTCATCATCTGTAGCCACAATTACTTTATTTAGCAGCTTGCTTTTAGTTGCCTGTTCGTACACACGCTGTATCATACTTTTACCTTTAATATCAATTAAAGGCTTGCCAGGAAAACGACTGCTGGCATATCTTGCAGGGATTATTCCTACTATCATATTTTTCAGGCTTGTGTAATTTCGTTATTCAGCAATGTGTATGAAAGTGGAAGATTTTGCTTTTTTACATTCAAATATGCCTGGTAAGGTTCACTAAATTTTATCCTATGGTCGATAGCAGTTTCATAATTATTCGTCATTACCATTATCATTTCTGATAGCTCTCTTAAAGCATTGTTGTTGCCGTCAAAATAGGTAACATAATCTACCAGCCTGTTCTTTTTGGCATATTCAATTAGTAATGGATTGGCGGCTCGGTTTACCATCATTCTTACACCTACTAATTTTGCAACTGATAAATCCAGCACATCGTCAAACACAAACATTACTTCGCTGGGAGAAATATTATGTTGTTTACACAAATGCAAAATCGCCTTTTCTTTGTGAGCAACTTTATAATAGATAGCATTAAAGTTTTCCCGTTTTGCGTATGAAAAAGCCAATTGGTTATTTTCACCGGTAATGATAGCACAAACAGGGAGTTGCTTATTGAGCAGGTGATGGTTGAACCGGATAAGGTTAACGCCCATGGAATCTACTTCACTAAAAGTGCTATGGCCATCAATGTTTTTTTGTCCGTTGTTGAATACGCCATCCCAATCAAAAACAAATGCTTTAATAGTTCTGAATTTTTGTCTTAAGGCTGTAGAATTAATTACAAATTCTCCCTTAAAATAATCTTCAAGTATGGAACTAAACTGCATGATGTTAAAGGTTAAGTTGCTGATAGATTTTATTTAAAAAAAATACTGATAATCAATGTTAGTCAAAAAATAAGCCATCGTTAAAGGATGGCTTATTTTTTAATTTGTTTCTAAATCCTGAATGTCCAGCATACCAATTGGTTTGCCATTATCTGTAACCAGTATTGTATCTACATTTGTTTTCTTAAACAGTGCAGCAGCATCATTCAGCAACAAATTTCCCTCGATGCTAACAGGTGTTTTGTATTGTAAGTCACCTAATTTTTTATCTAAAATAGCAGATCCATCAGTTTGTAAGTGCCTTCTTAAATCGCCATCTGTAAATACTCCTTTTACCTGCAAATCAGCATCTGCAACTATTATAGCACCAAAGCCATATTCAGTCATTTTAACAATGGCGTCTTTTACATTTACAGTAGAAGCTACTATCGGATTTACCCCGTTAATGGCTTCGTTTACCCTCATTGTCATTAATTTGGTATCCTGTAAAAACTGCTCTGTACCTAATGTGGTAAAATGATTTTCAGTTAAGGTTTTCAAAATTTTGAGTGGAACTGTGATGGTATGTGCGCCTGCCTGCAATGCGTTGCGTACATGTTCGCTATTGCGAACGGAACTAAACATTATTTTGGTATCATATCCATAATGATTAACTGCATCTACACATTGCTCTACTAATCCCAGCGCATCCTGCCCCTGATCTTGCAAGCGGCCAACAAGCGGACAAACGTACGATGCACCTGCATGCATGGCCATATAAGCCTGTTGCAGGGAGTATACCAGGTGCACATTAACCAGTAAACCATCTTTGCGCAGCAGCGCACAAGCTCTTACACCTTCTAAAGAAACCGGAATTTTAAAAACAGTTTTTGTAGGATCAAGACCAAGATTCAACTGGCGGTGTGCTTCTTTTACCACATCTTCTGCCGTATTGCCCAATGCCTCAATCTGCAATACAGGCACCATTTTGCTCAGCTTTACAATCATTCCGTCAATATCGGTAATGCCTTCCCGTTGCATGAAAGTTGGTGTGGTGGTAAGGCCGTTTAAAAAGCCGAGTTTAAAGCCTTCTTCAATTTCTTTTAAATTGGCTGAGTCGAGATAAAGTTCCATTTGTTGTAGGTTAAAATATTTTATAAATCAATTCTTCTTTTGATATTTCAAAATGTTCGGCAATGTTACTAAGTATTTTGTTTAATGTGCCAATTTTTATTGGGTCATGATTGGGAATGGTTTCAGCATGTTCGCCCTTTAAGGAGGTTTTTATCCTAATGTGGCTTCCGGTTTGCCTTACAACTGAATAGCCCAATACCGATAAGGCTTTTACCAATTCATATCCTCTTATATTTCGTGGAATTTTCAATTGTTCCTGTTAAATAGTAAATACTTCATCTTTTACAAAATGAGTTCTTACAATTCCAGGCCTTTCCTCGTCTGATTCAAAATGGCAGAGCAAGGCATCTTTAATCATTAATTTTAATTGCGGCAACGTATCCGCTTGTGTGAAAATATTATGTCCTAATGCATTGGCATTAAAACCACCATCCGGGTCTTCTTCCACAATAAATACGATTTCTTTGGTATTCATAACGATTTATTTAACAATAAAATTAAACCTTTTGCCTGTACTTCACCTCAATAGCATGCAACTCCATCAATGGTTTTAAGAATTCTTCCAGATCATAAACGGATAGCTGACTTGCAGCATCGCAGAGTGCACAAGTAGGGTCTGGATGTGTTTCTATAAAAATACCATCTACACCGGAAGCCACGCCTGCCCTGCTTAATACGGGTAAAAATTCCCGGTTGCCACCTTTTGCATCAGAGCTGGGGATGCCATATTTGCGAACGCAATGCGTAATATCAAATACTACCGGATAGCCAATTTTATTCATGTGGTAAAAGCTTCTTGGGTCCACTACCAGGTCGTTGTAGCCCATGGTGTAGCCTCTTTCGGTTAAAATAATCTGGTCGTTGCCACTGTCCACCACTTTGCCCACCGGGTGCTTCATATTGTCTGGCGCTAAAAACTGGCCGTGTTTTATGTTGATTACTTTGCCGGTTTTAGCAGCAGCTACCAGCAAGCCGGATTGCATGCACAAGTAAGCTGGAATCTGCAATACATCACAAACTTCTGCCACAGGCGCAGCCTGATCCGGATAATGTATATCAGTTAATAACGTAAAGCCAAACTGCTCTTTTACTTTGGCTAAAATTCGCATGCCTTCTGCAAGGCCGGGGCCCTGGTAATAACTAAGGCTGCTGCGGTTATCCTTACAAAAAGATGATTTGTAAATGATGGGGATATTCATTTTTTCGCTCACTTCTTTGAGTTTCTCCGCTGTTTTCATCATGATGGATTCCGACTCAATTACGCAGGGGCCAGAGATTAAAAACAGTTCATCTGCTCCGCAGGTGATGTTGCCAACTTGTACTTTTTTTGTGCTCATGATTTGTATTTATTTACCACAATAATTTTATTGGGTACAATGAAAAATTTTTGTCTTTTGAAATAACGGTTAAATTTTCAGTGATGGATTGGGCAATGATCATTCTATCGAAGGGATCACGGTGGTAAAGTGGTAGTGAAATAATTTTTCTAGTATGTTCAACTGATATATCTAACAGACTTATATTACTTCCAGCAAGTTTTACTTCTATTTCATTAAAACTAAATTCCAGCAGCAACTTCCCAATACTCATCTTAATTGCGATTTCCCAAACAGAAGCAATACTTGTATATTTTTTCTGTTTATTATCCTTTAATATTTCCATTGCTGAAATAGACATCTGATTATCGCCGTTAAAATGCCAAAGCAATGTATGCGTATCAATGAGGTAAGCCATTACATATAATCTTTAAAATCTTCCAAAGGCTCATCAAAATCTTCAGACATCCAAATTTTACCTTTCAAACATCCGAAGCCGCCCTCTGGCAATATTTCTTTTTGCTCTAGCCCTTTTTTTTCAACACCAGTATTTTGAACTTTCGTTTTTCTGCCAATGAGAAAATCCACAAAATCATTAATCTCTTCTGCCACCTCTGGTGGCATAGAAAGTATTTTGTTGTATAATATTTGGGGGTTTACCATATTAAAATTTTTATAAAGTTACAAAAAATTAACCCTTACATTCTTCTGTATAAATCCTTAATAGTATCTAACGTTATCTTCTCTTTCCAATCGGTGCCTATGGCATGGTTCCACATGTGGGGCAGGTTGTAGGCTACCTGTGCCATGGCAGTAATAGTTTCTTCGCTCCAGTTTTTGCTAAGTTTTTGCGGCAGGGTAACATTGTGCTGTTGCAACATTTGTTTTAGTTCCAATACGCCTTGTCCGTAATAATCTTCTAAATGCTGAAAGGCGAGGCAGTTGGCGTAGCAATGTTTTTCGTGCAATATTTTTGAAAGACCATAACTGAGTGCATGGCATACACCCACTTCCGAGTAAGTTAAACTTAGCCCACCCATCATGCTTGCTACCATTAGCTTGTCGTCGTTTTCTGGTGTTTGGCCTGCTGTATCTCCCAGGTAAATTTCTCTGCAAAGTTTTAAAGATTGCTCGGCGTAGGCATGGCTGTAAGCATTATTTAACGTACCGTTTTCACTTTCTATACAATGAATGTACGTATCCATGCCGGTGAATAACCATTTGTCAGTAGGTACGGAGGCTATTAATTCCGGATCGAGAATTACCTGGTTAAAAACAGTCCAGTCGCATTTGAGGCCAAGCTTTTTTTCGGGGCCGGTTAATACGGCCGTCATGGAAACTTCTGCACCGGTGCCGGAAATAGTAGGCACACCTAAATGATAGATGCCCGGATTTTTGATTAGGTTTAACCCTTGGTACAAAGCAGAAGAACCTTCGTTGGTAAACATGAGCGATGCTGCTTTTGCAATATCCATGATGCTGCCACCTCCAATGCCAATAATGCCTGCTGGTATGCCTTTGGTACTCATTACTTCATCTCTCAACGCATCAATTTGCTCTGTGGTTG
>JANPNY010000252.1:0-11764 GCA_031427745.1 Chitinophagaceae bacterium
GCGGATTTTTTGTAGCAAAAAAATTGGTTGCAGCTTCACGTTGCCTCAATTATTAAAAGAAAAATTCACCTACAATTTATTGACGTTGTCGAAAGCGGTTATATCCAAATTAAATCATTACAATCAATAAAGGTTTTATTATTTTTGATATATTGCTGTTAACGATTAACCCTTTTATTTTACACAAACTTTTACTATGCCTCCAAAAATTGACTTCACCGATTCATTAGAGAAAATTCCCGTAAAAATATTTGCCGACCCAAAACATGGATCGACCTATGTAGCACAGCAAATAGCCCTGTTAATCCAGGAAAAAGAAGCTGCAGGCCAAAAATGTGTGATAGGTCTTGCAACTGGTTCTACACCAAAATCCCTATATGCAGAACTGGTAAAAATGCACAAGGAAGATGGATTAAGTTTTAAAAATGTAATCACCTTCAATCTCGATCAGTATTATCCGATGGAAAAAGATGCCCTGCAGAGTTATCACTACTTTATGCGGAAAAACCTTTTTGAACAAACTGATATAGACCCCAACAATTACCATTTGCCGGATGGTATGGTGGCCAAAGATGATGTAAAAGAACATTGTCTTAATTACGAAAAACAAATAGAAGCGGCGGGAGGTTTAGACCTGCAGATTCTTGGAATAGGTACCAACGGCCACATTGGTTTTAACGAGCCTGGCAGCGGCATCTACACCAAAACAAGGTTAACAACACTGGATAACAGCACCCGTATTGCAAACGCATACGAGTTTGGAAATATGAGCGAAGTACCCCGCATGGCCATCACCATGGGCATCAGCACCATTTTAAAATCGAAGCGAATAATTTTAATGGCATGGGGCCAGGCCAAAGCACCGGTTATACAACAATCTGTTGAGCTCGATGATACGGAAGATGTGCCGGCATCGTTGCTTCAAAACCACGATAACTGCACTTTTGTATTAGATGAAACAGCTGCAAGCGAACTCACAAGATTTAAATACCCATGGCTTACGGGTGAATGTGTGTGGACAGATATGATGATGAAGAAAGCTGTTGTATACCTGGCACTGAAATTACAAAAGCCAGTACTCAGCCTTACTAACAACGATTATAACGATAATGGCCTCAGCGATTTACTGGTAGAGAAAGGCGATGCTTATGAAATAAATCTGCTGGTATTTTATTTACTGAGAGATACCATCACCGGATGGCCGGCAGGCAAGGTAACAGGCAAAAGAGATAACCATCCTGAACGTAGTGAACCCTTTCCAAAAAAAGCCATCATCTTCTCCCCTCACCCCGATGATGATATTATTAGTATGGGTGGCACATTTATGCGTCTGCACGACCAGGGCCACGAAGTACATGTTGCCTACCAAACCAGCGGTAACATTGCAGTAACCGATGAGTTTGTAACCCGTTTTATTGATTTTGCAGTTGGCTTCGAAAACATGTTTGACATTGATGATACCATGAGCAGAAAAATATTAGATGATGCTACCAGCTTTTTAAAACAAAAAAAAACCAGCGAAAAAGATACCGAAGAAATAAGGGCCATCAAAGGATTGATAAGAAGATGCGAAGCAAAGGCCACTTGCAAATATGTTGGGTTAACAGAAGACAGGGCTCATTTTCAAAACCTGCCTTTTTATGAAACAGGTACCATCGAAAAAAATCCAATGGGTGAAGCCGATGTAGAAAACACCATTGAATTGCTCAATAGATTAAAACCACAGCAGCTTTTTTGTGCTGGTGATTTTGCAGATCCGCATGGTACGCACAAAGTTTGTTTTGATGTTGTTATAGAAGCACTGCAGCGAATAAAGCATAGTGATGCTACCTGGGTAAATGATTGCTGGCTGTGGTTGTACAAAGGTGCCTGGCAGGAATGGGATATCACAGAAATAGAAATGGCTGTACCCATGAGCCCAGACCAGGTGATGAAAAAACGTCATGGCATTTTCATTCACCAATCACAAAAAGACAGTGTGCCTTTCCAGGGAAGCGATGACCGTGAATTTTGGCAACGTGCAGAAGAACGCAATGGCAATACGGCTAAATTATATGCTCAATTAGGCCTTACACAGTATGCCGCAATGGAGGCTTTTGTAAGGTGGCATTTTTAGAATGTATGAAATGAAATTTGCGTCGCTAAAAGAACATTTTACAGACGCTATTATTTAATAAATGAAGTTATAAAACCGGTTACCTGCTGGTAAAATTCAGGCGCTTTATTAAACATAAAAACAGGTTCAATTGGTAACACATAAACCGGGTAGGAAGCTAGCTCCTGTTCAAACTTTTGTAACCGGACACCGTCTTTTTCGGTAGTTATAATTATTTTTTTTTCAGACTTTATTTTTTCAAAATGCTTTTTTATATCCAGCAAATCATCACTATCAAATATGTGATGATCCGGATAGCGAAGCATGTCATAGCTGTGCACCTGTGAAGTAAGAAAATCTTTTAGTGGCATGGGATTGGCAATACCGCATATCAACAACACATCTGTGTAGTTACTAAGTGTGATGGGTTCCTTGCTAAATAAATGGTAGGTTTCACCATATAAAATACTACTAAAATACACCGACTGTGCTGGTTCTAATTTAAGCTCATCTACAATAGCATCCATCTCAGTGATGGATAAATCCGGGTTGCATTTTGTTACAATTACTATTTCAGCTCTTTTGGCACTGGATCTTACATCTCTTAAATCACCACCCGGCAAGGTGAAATCACGGGTATACAAATCTTTGTATTCCGTAAGTAAAATATTTAGACCGGCTTTTACAGACCTGTGTTGAAAGGCATCATCTAAAATGATTACCTGGGTGTTGGGCCTTTCCTGCAGCAAATGCGGAATGGCTACCAATCTTTCTTCGCCCACTGCAACACTAACATCAGGAAATTTTTGATGAAACTGCATCGGCTCATCTCCTATTTCCAACGCAGTGGTATTTGTATTTGCAATGCCAAATCCTTTTGTTTTTCTTTTGTAGCCCCTGCTAATAGTGGCAACAACATACTCATCTTTCAATAAACGAATGAGGTATTCAACCATGGGCGTTTTTCCGGTACCGCCCACAGCAAGATTGCCCACACAAATAACAGGAAAATTAAATGCTGCAGAATTCAAAATATTTTTATCAAAAAGCCAGTTACGCAGCCACACAACCAGGCTATAAATGACAGAAAAAGGAAGTAACAGATATCTAAAGCTTTTTAGCAAAACCGGGAAATTGTAGTTTAAAAAATATAAATTTTGTCGTGGGTGATGCAATAGTCTAAAGGCATATCATAAACATTTATATCGTCGATGGTATCTACCGGTTCAAAATAACTAAAGCCAACTTTTATTACATCGGTCCGGCAATTTTTTAAAAACCGGTCATAATAACCTTTTCCATAACCAACACGATAACCTTTTGTATCGAAGGCCAATAGCGGCACAATCACCATGTCGATATCCTCCGCTGAAACTTCAATACCATCAACCGGCTGACTAAACCCAAACGCAGTCAAGTCAAAGGTAGTAGCATCATTCACCAACACCGGTATCATAGTTGAAACGGCATCAACATCTGTAACTAATGGATAAAATAATTGTTGTTCTGCATTTTTAAAATAACAGTAATCTGTAATTGCCTGCGGATCAAATTCGTTCCATTTTGCAATGGGTGCATAAGTCATTATAAGTGCTGGAATATCAACAGGTAGCTTTTGAAACTGTATCAGCAACAGATCGTCGAGTTTAGCTAACTGTGCATTTGTTAGTTGTTGGCGTCGTTCTTTATAAATATGCCGCAGGTTACTTTTAATCATTTCGGTAGCTTAAAAAATGCAGAAAATCATCCTTTAAAATTTGCTAGACTGTAAAGATAGAAAAGATTGTAGTGCCATAATTTCTTTCGGCTTTGTAATGTTCAAATTTTTTGTAATCGTTTCGGGGGGTATGCTCCAACACAAACCATCCTCCGGGGTTTAACAATTTTTTTTCCAGTATCTGTAGCGGTAAATCATCAATATTACCAAGGGCATAAGGAGGCCCGGCAAAAATAAAATCATATTGCTCCCGGCAGCTTTCTATAAATTTAAACACATCACTTTTTAGCAGTTTAAAATTCTCCAATTTTAATTCTTTCGATGTCTTTTTAATAAAATCATACATATGATTGTCTTTTTCAACAATCGTAAGGTCAGCTGCGCCACGACTTGCCAGTTCGTAACTGATGCAACCGGTACCGCCAAATAAATCGAGGGTTTTCAAGTGTTCAAATTCAAGATTGTTTTGCAATACGTTAAAAAGACCTTCTTTAGCAATATCTGTTGTTGGCCTTGTATGGAGCATTGTAGCCGGAGGACTTATTCTTCTGCCACCATGCGTTCCGCTGATTATACGCATGCAATCAATTCAAATAAATGACTAAAATAATGAACGGGATATTGGTGAATATCTTCAGGATAAGTAAAATTATCTGGCAGGGTTCCAAACCTGATTTTAAGAAAATAATTATGCAGCTCCTCGTACAAACTTGATTTTTGATCGATCATTCCATTCAACTGAAGTTCTACATCATCAGTAGATATTTCAAAACTTTCGCAAAGTTGCAACAGAAAATAATTAATGTCTTCCGGCACTTTAAAACTATACGATTGTATGCATTGCAGTTTGCCCTCCTTAATAAGCATAGCGGTAAACTGACCAATGCCAAAAATGCAATACAAATGATGATTTTTAAAAGTTGCTATGGCAGGCAATAATCCATGTTGATGCATGCTACTGTCTGCTGAAAACAAGTAGGATAACACGCCATCAATTTGCTTGGGCACAGCATAAATTGTTTGGATGTCTTGCTTATAATTAAAATCGCTCCTGATATAAGCGTCGCTAACATCTCCGCTATGTAGCTCCAATAGCTCTTTTGTGTTTGCGGTGTTTATAAAATATTTAGGCACCAGCATGGCGGTTGGAAGCGCATATATAATGTTGATCTTCGAGAAACTTTGCTGTAAAATTACATTGTCAGCAACAGATTGCTTTATGAAAAAAGCAGCTTTGTCTAACCCGGTATCAGCAGGATAATGGTAACAGATTAATGAGATGCATCTATCATTTTCATCCAATACCACATAAGATATTCCCCATAAACTTATTTCGATAACAAGGCGGCTTTGTTGTGGTAAATTATCCTTTGATTGTATTATAAAGCTTGGCTTCAATGGTTGTATTTAGGTAGGCAAAATAAGATATTTTTGCAAACTTATGGAAAGTGGAGCATCAATAAAGGATTTAAAAATACAAGTAACCAATAAACAGATATTATCTATTGCCCTGCCCCTGACCTTTGCCATACTGGTTCCCCAAATTAACATGCTTACCAACAGCATTTTTTTGGGACACCTTAGCATTGAAGCATTGGGAAACGCAGGTATAACCGGTGTATTCTATTTAATTTTTGCTGTGGCCGGGCATGGTCTAAACAGTGGCATGCAATCTGTTTTTTCGAGACATGCCGGCGGGGATGATACAAAGGCATTTAAAGTTATTTTAGCACAGGGCATTCGAATCAGTATTCAATATGCCTGCATAGGAATACTGATAACATGGCTGGTAGCTCCCTATATTTTGCATGCTGTGGCGGATCCAAGGTCATATCCACAGGAAATATCTTTTTTGAAAATAAGAATTCTGGGGCTACCCTTTTTATACCTCTTTCAAATGGGGAATGCTTTTTTGGTGTCGTCTCTCAACAGCCGATACCTTATTTTTGGTTTTATTGCAGAAACAGTAGTTAATATCATTTTAGATTACCTGCTCATTTTTGGCCATGCCGGTTTTCCTGCAATGGGGTTTAATGGAGCCGCAGTTGCATCTGTAATTGCTGAATGCAGCGGATTTATTGTTGTATTGCTTGTGTTATATAAAACGGGTTTAAAAAAACAATATGGACTGTTGCAAAATTTTAAATTCCATAAATCAACCTCAAAAGAAATTATCCGTATTGCAACACCATTAATTTTTCAGTTTGTAATAAGCGTTACCACCTGGCTTACTTTCTTTTTTTTAATTGAAGCAAGGCACGATGAAACCGCCAAGGCCATCAGTAATACCATGCGAAACATTTTTGGATTTATTGGCGTTTTTGTATGGGCTTTTTCTGCCACCTGCAACAATATGGTTAGTAATTTAATGGGGCAAAAAAAGGAATATAAAGTGATAGAGGCTATTAATAAAATTATGATCTGGAGCATTGGCGCCTGCTTATTTATGTGCGCTGTCGTTAACATTTTTCCTGTTCCTTTTTTCGCACTCTTTGGCCAGGATGAAAATTTTATAGAACAAGGTATTCCGGTGTTAAGAATGGTTTCTGCTGGTTTGTTGATTATGAGTATTGCCAATATTTGGCTCAATGGCGTTACTGGTACTGGTAAAACAACCATCAACCTGGCTATTGAAATAATTGCCATTGCCATTTACCTTGTTTATACCTGGATATTTATGAAGGTTAATTACATTTCGCTGTCAATGGCATGGAGTAATGAGCTGGTTTACTGGAGTTGTATTTTTCTTATGTCGTTTGGATATATTAAAAGTGGAAGTTGGAAAACATATCATTCAGCTGAGGAGAAGAAATAAAAACGGTTAGCAGAAATATTATTTAACTGCTAACCGGGGAATTATTTTATAGAAAAACACTTATTTCTTCCTAAAGAAAATCCTGATGGGTACACCCGTAAGTTTAAAGTTTTGCCGTAATTGATTTTCAAGATAATTCTTATACGGTGCTTTAATTTCATCGGGATAATTACAGAAAAAGGCAAAAGATGGAACTGCCACCGGTAATTGGGTTACGTATTTAATTTTAACCTGGTTGCCCCTTACCACCGGCGCATGATACGCCTCTACAGCCTTCAGCATAATATCATTTAGTTTTGATGTGGCAATGTGCTGGCTGCGGCTTTCGTACACTTCCAGTGCCAGTTCGATGGCTTTATGAATTCTCACTTTTTCGGTAGCAGAAATAAACAGAACAGGTACATCTGTAAAGGGCGCAAGTTTCTTTTTTAGAGCTGCTTCATAATCTCTTGCAGTATTGGTTTCTTTAGGCATAACATCCCATTTATTAACCAGTACAACCACACCTTTCCCTTTTTTAACTGCCATGGAAAATATGCTGAGATCCTGGGCTGTAATTCCTTTTTCGGCATCCAGTACCAACATACATACATCGGCTTCGTCCATAGCACGAATAGCCCTTATTACAGAGTAAAATTCAAGGTCTTCATTCACCTTGGTTTTACGCCTGATACCTGCCGTATCAATCAACACAAATTCTTTATTAAACAATTTGTAATTGGTGTGGATTGTATCCCTGGTGGTACCTGCAATATTGCTAACAATGGTACGCTCCTGCCCTATCAGGGCATTTAATAAAGATGATTTACCCACATTTGGCTGGCCAATAATGGAAAACTTTGGCAATGGAACTTCCTCCGGTACGCTATCATCATCATTCATTAAAGCAGTGATATCATCCAGCAAATCGCCGGTACCGGTACCACTAATGGAAGAAAGAAAATGTATTTTATCAAATCCAAGACTGTAAAATTCAGATGCTTCCAGCAACCTGTCGTGATTATCAACTTTGTTCACTACCAAAAAAACCGGCTTATTGGTTTTCCGAAGCATTTGTGTCATTGCTTCATCCAAATCGGTAATGCCGGTAGCAACATCTACCATAAAAACAATTACATCGGTTTCTTCCAACGCAATTAATACCTGCTTGCGGATTTCTTTTTCAAAAACATCTTCACTTTTAGGAACAAATCCTCCGGTGTCAATTACATTAAATGATTTGCCGTTCCATTCTGCTACGCCGTACTGTCTGTCTCTCGTAACGCCACTAATATCATCGACGATCGCTTTGCGTTGCTCCAGCATTCGGTTAAAAAATGTACTCTTGCCAACATTTGGCCTGCCTACAATGGCTACTGTAAAACTCATGGGATTAATTGATAATTTTTTAATTGATAATTGATAATGCCTTGCGATGAAAGTTTTCATTTCTTTGACATAACTAACTATCCATTTTTACATTTTAAAAATTGTTTTTTACTTTAAATTGATAATGAAAAAGATATTTTTATAGATTAAAAATTATCAATTATACAATTATCAATTATCCTTTTTAATACCCATACTCCTTTAGCTGCAAATCATTGTCCCGCCACTTTGGTCGCACTTTAACAAACAGCTCTAGAAAAACCTTGCTGCCTAAAAATTCCTCAATGTCTTTTCTTGCCAAAGTACCCAGTTGCTTAATCATTTTTCCACCTTCACCCAGTATAATTCCTTTTTGCGTTTCCCTATGAACTATTACGTCCGCAACTATTTTAATCAACGTGCTTTTTTCTTTAAACTCCTGCACCAATACAGTTGCATGGTAAGGAATTTCTTCCTCATACAGGGTGAATATTTTTTCCCTGATAATTTCACTTACGAAAAATTTGGTAGGTAAATCACTTATGTCGTCTCCTTCAAAAAAAGGAAAACCTTCGGGTAAATACGTTAATATACTTTGAAGCAATTCGTCTATTCCTTTTTTCTTTAAGGCAGAGATCGTTACTATTTCTTTGCAATAACGCTGCTCCTTATAAAATGCTTTAAGCATTTCAAGTACCTCATCGCCTACCTTGTCAATTTTATTTAAAACCACGATAGCCGGAGCTTTTAAGCGAAGTGCTGAAAATATTGCACTGCTTTCTGCCTGATCTTCCCTTGAATCCGTAATCAGTAACGCCACATCGGCATCTTCCAGGCTGCCTTTTACAGCCTGCATCATTTTTTCGTGCAATTTGTACTTAGGTTCAATTATTCCCGGGGTGTCGGAAAAAATTATCTGGTAGTCTTTTTCTGTAAGGATAGCTTTAATACGATGCCGGGTAGTTTGTACTTTATGGGAAACAATCGCCATTTTTTCCTTCATCAATGCATTGAGCAAAGTACTTTTTCCTGCATTTGGCTTACCAAATATGTTTACAAAACCTGATTTCACTTTCTAATTTTGGCAATAATAAACCAAAAGCACGACTTGAAGACTGCTTTATGATATTGTTTTGTCTATTTGCCTGCTAATGCTTCAAAAAAAACATTGCAAACCAGCATATGAAAGCCGGAAATGAAACTAATCAATTATCAATTTAGTATTGAAATAAAAATGGGGGCGAAAACCGCCCCCAGAGTGTTCATTAAAATATCCTTATTGTTTATTAAACTTTTGAACAATCACTTCATCTTGTAGTTGAATTTTCAAAAGATAAATTCCGGCTGAAATGGAGTTTAGTTCCACCGGTACAATGGTGTTGCCATCTAATAATTTAACTGCTTTACTGTATACAGCCTTGCCACTAACATCTGTTATTATGAGCTGACCGTTACTTACTTTATCAGCATTAATTGAAATAGTTAGTTTATCACGAACCGGGTTTGGAAAAATGATAATGCCAGTTTCGCCATCATTCTTTAGCCTTTGGATATCGCTCAATCTAAACTGGTTATCCTTGTCAATAATGCGCAAGCGATAGTAATTATTCCCTTTAAGGGGTTTGCTGTCCGTGAAAGAATATCTACGAATGTTGTTGCTGTTTCCTGCTGCGGCTACTTCTCCTATAGAAGTATAAATACGGCCATCTTTGCTGCGCTCTACCACAAAACGGCTGCTGTTATTTTCAAACTGCGTACTCCAATTTAATAAGTTTACCTTATTTGACCGTTGAGCAGAAAATGTAGCGATGGTAACAGGTAAAATTACCCCTTTCAGAGAATTACCGGCTGAGGCAACGATTACAAAATCCCCCTTGTCTGCAACATCAGAACCATAACTAAATACCCTCATGAAATAGCGGGTATCAGCAGTTAAATTGGCAAGATCCACTACTTCGGGTTTGTTGGTATCGGTTGCATCGGCACAGTCTGTAAGTGTTGCAATGGCATTGCAATCAGTGGCTGCGTAAATAAGTGCCACCACATCCGTAATACCATTAGTTGCTGAAGGAGTTATGGTGATGGTACCAACCGGCACAGGCGTTGCGTCGGTAGTAAATTCAAACCAAACATCATCATCCGAAGCACCGGAAAATCCATTGCAGGGATCGGGAAAAGCAGATAAAGTTGCATTTAAAGTAGTTCCGCTAACCGGATTTCCGGAGGTATTAGAATTAGCGATGTTTATTGCTCCGGAGCAGGCATTATTTATCGGCGTGCCAGGCTCAGCGGCTGTTGTAAAGGTATTCGAACTGCAAACAGCGGGGCTTTTTACTGCACCAATAGCAGGTAGTACATACCATGAATAGTTTTTTTCGGGTAAAATTCCCCCAATAGGCGATGATGTGCCCGTTATTGATCCGATACCAATTTCGGCGCCCGCTGTATAGCCCAAAAACAAATTATAATCTGTGGCGCCGGGGATTGCATTCCATGCAAATACAACATCTTGTGGAATTGCGGTTGCACCCTGCAATGGGTTGGTTACTGTTGCGCAGGGCAAAGCAGCAAAAGCCTTGCTGACCCATCCTGAATAACTTCCTGCGCCGCAATCCGTTCTCACAAAAAAATAATTTACAACGCCTGGTGAGATACCAGTAATATTTAATGAGGTACCTGCTATTGCGGTTCCTGAAGCAGGCGCTGTGCCTGTTGTATTGAGTGACCATTCATAACCAGCCGGCGTGCCAACCGATGGAGCAGTCCAGGAAATGGAAGCCGTGGCGGCAGCATCATTATATGCAGTTATTGCGGATAATACAGGTACTCCGCAAGATGGTGCAGACTTAACACTAATATCATCTATAAATAAATTATTACCAAAGCGGCTAACAGCACTAAATATAAAATAATTGGTGGCTGAATTAAAACCTGCCGGTATGTTGAACGTGTATTCGTACCAACCGTCTGGTCCTGCTTCTACAGGAGGCAGGGATCTTTTGCGTAATATTTTACCTAAATAGGTAGCACCGGTACTTGATTGGGTTGTGTTTATGTAAACGCTCACACTATCCTGTGCAGAATAAACATTATCACGAAACATCCAGAAACTGATAATGTGAGGGCCACCGACAGAAAGATCAGTGGATCCACTAAAAAGACGGGCGCCATTGCCTGCGGCAAAATCATAGGATCTAAACGAAGCCATACCAGCCCCGCTGTGAGGATCCACATTGTAGGTGGTATTGGCAGTCAGGTCCCCACCTAATGTGCCGGCCATAGCACGTTCCCACACTGCCGCATTGTTGCTGCCAGTTGTATGCGTATTTAACCATCCCATTGGCGGAAAAGTTGCTCCATCAAAACTTTCTGTTAACTGTGCATTCGATACAAGAAATATGGTAAGAGCTACCAATAAAGTAAGTAATTGTTTCTTCATCTGAGTGTTTTTATAGTAAAAAAATATCCGCTGAATTTTTGTAAGAGGCTGATGTTGCAGGCGGATGATTGGAACATTAACAAATTAAAAAACAAATTCGGATAGTGATTTCTTTTGTTAAATTTATTCTTTTTATCATTACAAAAACAAAAAAAGTCCACCCGGATGATTATCACGGCTGTGAGGGTACACATTCTAACATTATTCAGCTAAAATTTTTTATCACTAACACTTTGCATTTAGCGAGATAACGAAGGCTGCCAGCCGCCGGAGATATTCACTTTATCCTTTTACAATTTTATTGTAGCTGGTAGCAATCCCTTTTATTAAAGATGAGCTAAAGCCCTGGTG
>JANPNY010000253.1:0-1884 GCA_031427745.1 Chitinophagaceae bacterium
GTTAATTTCCACAAGTTGCTTTTCGTTGAATTCCTTTAATTCACTTACTACTATATTCAATGATTCGTTTTGCTTTAGCAGCAGCAGGTATTGCTTCAGCAATTGCTGAAGTTTGGTATTTACTCTTTTAATATCGTTTTCTACTGCATGCATTAAATTTCTGATAGACACATTGATTTTCGACTCATGCTTTTTTGTCCACTGCTGAGCAGTTTTCTTGCATTACTTCCTTACTTCGGCCTTTAACTCACTTTCGTACGATGCGATAATTTTACCCATCATTGCATCAATTTCCTTATCCGTCATGGTTTTTTCTTCATCCAAAAAAGTAAAACTGATGGCCATTGATTTTTTACCTGCACCCAGTTTTTCACTTTCAAAAATATCAAACAGGTTTACTGATGTTAACTTTTTTAAGCCGGCATTAAAGGTTGCTTTTTCAACAGCAACATATTCTATTGCCTTATCCACCACTATAGCAATATCTCTTTGAGCCGATGGGAATTTGGGAATTTCTTTATAGGCTGCTTTTACTTTTTTATTGAGATTAAGCACTACATCCCATGCAATGTCTACATAAAAAACGGGTTGTTTTATATCAAACATGTCCAGCACTTTTTTGCTTACGCTGCCAGCCATTGCTACTGTTTCTTTATCTATTTTGGCATTCAAACACATATCAACTGCATCATTTTCTATTAGCTTAAAACTGGTAAGAGTAAGTCCCAGTAACTGTATTAATTTATTGCAAACAGATTTTGCAAAATAAATATCAGATTTTGCTGCTTTTGATTTCCAACTATCTGCAAAGCGGTTTCCGGTAATAAAGATGGATAAGCGTTGCTCCTCCTCATATTGGCCAACCGCATCTGTACTGTAAATTTTACCAAATTCAAAAAACTGTAAGTCTGCACTTCTTCTGTTAAGATTGTAAGCAACGCTTTCGAGTCCTGTTTCCATCATGGAAGGCCGCATTACATTCAGGTCTGCACTCAGGCTATTAATCATTTTTACAGTTGAGGCCAATACCTCGGGCGAAAAATACGCTGCGTTGGTGATGCTATTTGAAAAAATTTCGTTGAAGCCAAGCCCCGTTAAATAGCCGGCAACTTTTTCTTTATAAGCAGCTTCTCTACCCAGTGTTTCCACAGCAGGTGAGATACTGATAGCAGCCGGAATGTCAATATTATCCAGTCCATCTATCCGCATTATTTCTTCTACAATATCTGCCGGGATGGTAATATCCGGCTTACTAAACGGCACGGCTACCCTTATATCATCCTGACCTTCTTTTACAATTTCAAAACCAAGCCCCGTAAGAATATTTTTGATGGTATCTCCGTGGTAATTTTTGCCGCTCAGCTTTTTTAAATAATGGTATTTGAGAGCTACTTCTGTTTTATCGTTTGGCGCAGGGTATACATCAATTACATCCGATGCAATCATGCCTCCTGCAATTTCCTTAATCA
Organism: Chitinophagaceae bacterium; assembly: GCA_031427745.1. Classification (GTDB taxonomy): domain Bacteria; phylum Bacteroidota; class Bacteroidia; order Chitinophagales; family Chitinophagaceae; genus Ferruginibacter. Next base: position 1,470 of record JANPNY010000253.1, read on the forward strand.
TTGCAGCAGCTCTTTTTAACACCAATACGGTGCTACTGATGTCTACCCCTTTTTCAAAACGAGTAGCGGCATCCGTACGCAAACCATGGCGGAAAGATGTTTTGCGAATAGTGATGGGGTTAAACCAGGCACTTTCTAAAAAAATATTAACCGTATCGTTTTTAACACCGCTATTTAACCCGCCATAAACGCCTGCAATACACATGGGGCCTGCTTCATCGCAGATCATTAAATCTGTTGCAGCCAGTTTTCTTTCCTTATCATCCAGTGTAATAAAGGACTCTCCCTCAGGTAAGTTTTTAACAATTATTTTTCTGCCAGTTACTTTATCGGCATCAAATGCGTGCAATGGCTGACCTGTTTCGTGTAAAATAAAATTGGTGATATCTACAATATTATTGATGGGGCGCAAACC
>JANPNY010000254.1:0-12134 GCA_031427745.1 Chitinophagaceae bacterium
GGTTGTATATTGTCTGCCAACTTTGTTAGGGATTTTAGAATTACGAGGAATTAATACATCCATCAAACCGCCCATGGTCTCTATTCCCAACGAAAGCGGCGTTACATCCAGCAACAATAAATCTTTGTTATTGCCAGCCAAAATATCTGCCTGGATAGCAGCTCCCAATGCCACCACTTCATCCGGGTTTACGGTATCATTCACCGGCTTGCCGAAGATCTTACTGATACTCTCTTTTATAAAAGGCACTCTTGTGCTCCCGCCTACCATTACCACTACTTCTATGGCGTCAACTTTTAAGCCGGCATCTTTTAAAGCATTATTACAACAGGCGATTGTTTTATTTACCAGCGGCTCAATCAAATTTTCAAATACCTGCTTTGTTATTGATAATTCATCCCCATTTAAAATCTTGCTGAAATCATTATGGCTTGAAAGATGAATTTTTGCTTCTTCAGCAGTTAAGCGTATGGCTTGTGCAAATTCTTTGTTGGAACTTAATTCGACTTTGCTAATGCCCGCCTCCTCCAGCCAGTAGTTAACAATCAACTGGTCGATATCATCGCCACCCAAATAGGTATCGCCGTTGGTTGATAATACTTCAAAAATGCCATGGGCGATTCTCAAGATTGAGATATCAAAAGTGCCACCACCCAAATCGTAAACAGCTATTATCTTCTCCTCTTCTTTACTCAACCCGATACCATAAGCAAGGCTTGCTGCAGTAGGTTCATTGATTATTCTAAGTACATCCAATCCGGCCAGTTTACCAGCATCACGGGTGGCTTGCCTTTGAGCATCGTTAAAATAGGCAGGCACGGTAATGACTGCTTTGTTCACCGGCGTTTTTAAAATATGTTCTGCCCGCTGCTTTAATTCTTTTAAAATGAAAGACGATAAATCAATAGGCGTGTAAAACTTATTTCCCACCTGCACTTTTACGAGGCTGCCGGTATTGTCATCAATTACTTTGTACGAAAAAAAAGCAGCATTGTCTTTTATATCATTATAAGATTTGCCCATCAGGCGCTTGGCAGAAAAAATAGTATTCTGTGGTTCACTGATAAGTTTTTTCCGGGCTTCTTCACCCACTATTACATTGCCGGTTTCATCAAAATAAATTACAGAAGGCACCAGCGAAGAAGTATTGTGCTCCCGTAAGGCTGTTGGCTGTTTAGTATCGGGATGAATGATGGCAATCAGGCTGTTGGTGGTTCCCAAATCAATCCCTACTATAATTTCGTCCTGTTGTAAACTGCCTGTTGCTATGTTGATTGCGATTTTTGCCATAAAAAATATCCTGTTGCGTATTTCAAAAAATTGCGGCAAAAATACAATTTTATCAAGGCGGATAGTTTGGTGAAATTGATGGATGGTTACGAAATGGGTAAAATATCAATTGGCAGTATAACATGAACAAAAATCCGGATTCAATCCAAAAACTAACGACCATTAGTTTCAATCCCTTATTTTTGTAATTCAAACCATTTAACTTTTTTCCATGGATTTTCAACTATCAGAAGAGCATTTGATGATTCAAAAAGCAGCCCGTGATTTTGCAAACAACGACTGTTTGCCGGGTGTAATTGAACGGGATGAACTACAAAAATTCCCCAAAGAACAAATAGAAAAATTAGCCGAACTAGGTTTTATGGGCATGATGGTAAAGCCGGAATATGGCGGCAGTGGCATGGATACCATCAGCTATGTGTTAGCGATGGAAGAAATAAGTAAGGTAGATGCCAGCGTAAGCGTGTGCATGAGTGTAAACAACAGTCTTGTTTGCTATGGTTTGCAGGAATATGCCAACGAAGATCAACGACAAAAATATTTAGTGCCTTTGGCACAGGGTAAAAAGGATAACCAATTATATGTCGGCGCATTTTTATTAAGTGAGCCAGAAGCAGGGAGCGACGCCACATCGCAGCAAACTACTGCAGAAGACAAAGGCGATTATTATTTATTGAACGGTACCAAAAACTGGATTACCAACGGCAGCAGTGCTTCGGTTTACCTGGTAATTGCACAGACCGATGTAAGCAAGGGAAGCCGAGGCATTAATGCATTTATTGTAGAAAAAAACTGGCACGGAGTAGTGGTGGGCAGTAAAGAAAATAAACTGGGCATTAGAGGTAGCGATACACATACCATTTTGTTTAACGATGTAAAAGTGCCTAAAGAAAACCGCATTGGTGAAGATGGTTTTGGATTTAAGTTTGCCATGAAAACCCTTGCCGGTGGCCGCATTGGTATTGCCGCACAAGCGCTTGGTATTGCCAGTGGTGCTTACGAAAGGGCATTGGCTTACAGCAAGCAGCGCAAGGCGTTTGGTAAAGAAATTATGCATCACCAGGCCATACAATTTAAGCTGGCAGATATGGCTACCAAAATTGAATGTGCAAGATTATTGTGCCTGAAGGCAGCATGGGAAAAAGATGAACACCTTGATTACACCCTAAGTGGCAGTATGGCAAAAGTATTTGCGAGTGAAACTGCCATGTGGACTGCAACCGAAGCGGTTCAAATACACGGTGGCTATGGTTTTGTAAAAGAATACCATGTTGAACGCATGATGAGAGATGCTAAAATTACCCAGATTTACGAAGGCACAAGTGAAGTGCAGCGCATTGTGATCAGCAGGAGTATTTTGAAGTAAAGCGCAAATAGCTCGATAGACAAATGTGCAAATGACGAAAGTTGTTTGCACATTTTTATTTGTTGAAAGCCGATGCTGTACTTTCGCTTCCAAATAATGAAATACAATGGCGGTAAATATTGAAAAATACAAAGAAATATTGCAGGAACTAAACGGGAAAGCTACGCTGGTGGCTGTATCCAAAACCAAACCAGCAGAAGACCTACAGGCGCTATACGATCTTGGACAAAGAGATTTTGGGGAAAATTATGTACAGGAATTGGTGGATAAACAAGCGATATTACCTAAAGATATCCGCTGGCATTTTATAGGCCATCTGCAAAGCAATAAGGTAAAATACATTGCCCCTTTTATACACCTGGTACATGGGGTAGATAGCGAAAATTTGTTAGCAGAAATCAATAAACAGGCCATTAAAAACAACCGGGTTATTGATTGTTTGCTACAGGTTTATATTGCTACGGAAGAAACCAAATTTGGGTTTGATGAAGCAGAATTGGGAGGAGTACAAAGTAGCGATTATCCCAATGTACACATTAAGGGGCTGATGGGTATGGCTTCTTTTTCCAATGATACACAGCTTGTAAAGAACGAGTTTAAAAAACTTAAAAAATTATACGATCAATTACCGGCTCAAGGTATACAGCCAACTATTTTATCGATGGGGATGAGCGGTGATTTTAAGATGGCAATTGAAGAAGGCAGTAATATGGTTAGAATCGGCAGCCTTCTCTTTGGTGAAAGAAATTTTGAAAAATAAATTCATCTCGATCCACTTCACTGTAAATTTTCAACGGATCGTTTGAACCAGCAATGATACTGGGTTATTGTTTTTGGAAGCTCAATCAAGCATTATCACTTATTCTAAAAGTCAAAAAAAGAAATGCTGTTTAAGTATCAAAAGTTTTATGAAAGAAAGAGTAAACAACACTACTTTTTTTTAAGAAATTGCAACTCTTTTTAAACAATCAATGAATGTATCCGTTTTGAAAACAAAAAAATAAATTTATGCAAAAAAAAATTTTATCTATGATTGTCGCTGCATCTTTCAGCGCATTTATGCTAGTATCTTGTAACAGCGAAGGAAGCAAAACAACCGAAACAACACCGGTAGATACGGTTAAAAAAGAAGAGGCTGCTGCTCCCGCCCCTGTTGCTCCTAAAGACATCGTAGGCGTTGCCGTTGGATCTCCTGACCACACTACTTTGGTTGCTGCCGTTACAGCTGCAGGTTTGGTAGAAACATTAAAAGGTGCCGGTCCATTTACAGTATTTGCACCAACCAATGCAGCATTTAGTGCATTGCCAGCTGGTACAGTAGAAAGTTTGTTAAAACCTGAAAACAAACAAAAACTTACTAAAATCCTTACTTACCATGTGGTAGCAGGTGCGGTAAAAGCAGCTGATTTAAAAGATGGCCAAAAGATAAAAACACTTCAGGGTGAAGAGTTAACTGTAAGTATTAAAGAGGGTAAAGTAATGATTAATGGCGCCAACGTAACTGCCGCTGATCTTACAGGCACCAATGGTGTTGTACATGTAATAGATGCAGTTTTAATGCCTAAAAAATAGGCCAACCAGGTTTTCTATTTTTAAATTTGAATTAGGGGAACAGCAAAGGCTGTTCCCCTAATTGTTTTAACGCACTGCGATGTTATAAGCGTACAAAAAATTGTTACAGGCTGGCAGTGCAATAGTCAATGCAGACTGCCGGTCGGCATGCTTCAATCCTCAAAACCTACAAACGATTGCTACAATTGGATATACGCCTCGTAGCATTCCGATTCTATAATCATTTCATAAAATAGTTTCGTTTAAAGCCGGGCCTGCTTATCGCAAAGTATGCTGCATTGAAAGTGATTATGTTACATCTACACATTCAATATTCTTTGCAATGACAAATGAAATAATCATACTTTGCCTGGCAGCTTTTGCGGCTGGTTTTATCGATGCTATTGTGGGTGGAGGCGGATTGATACAAACGCCGGCTACGTTAATTACCCTGCCACAATACCCGGTGGCTACTTTGCTGGGTACTACCAAAATTCCCTCTTTTACCGGTACCTCCATTGCTGCTTATCAATATGCAAAAAGAATACAATTAAAATGGAAATTATTAGCCATCATGTGTGGCATTGCAGTAATTGCAGCCTTTACTGGTTCTTATTGCGTATCGCTGGTGAGCAATCGTTTTATGAAGCCCTTCATTTTTGGCATCCTTATCCTGGTTGCTATTTATACTTACACTAAAAAAAACTTTGGCACTGCAGACGCTACATCAATTGACACAAAAAAAGAAATTGTTTACGGTACTTTATTTGCGGTGGTTATTGGGTTTTACGATGGTTTTATCGGCCCCGGTGCCGGAAGTTTTTTAGTGGTTTTTTTCATCAGTATTTTACGATACGATTTTTTGAAAGCCAGTGCGCATGCAAAGTTTGTAAATCTCGCCACCAATACCGGCTCAATATTGTTCTTTGCAAAAAGCGGCCATATTTTATACCAGTTTGCACTACCTATGGCTGCCTGCAACCTGGCAGGTTCTTTTTTTGGCGCAAGGCTGGCGATGCTGAAAGGAAATGGTTTTATCAGGATATTTTTTCTGATCGTTGTAATTGGAACCATCATCAGGTTTGGATATGATATTTTTATAAAGAAGTAAAGTGATATTTGCAGCATCTTTCAACCTGTTTACAATAAACGCACATTAATTTTTATATGGAAGTTGTATTAAAATACTTTGCAGATTTTACGGAAACGCAACTGAAGCAGTTGGCGGCATTGAAAGATTTGTACACCGAATGGAACGAAAAAATAAATGTAATCTCCCGTAAAGACATGGATAATTTTTATAAGCACCATGTATTGCATTCCCTTGCAATTGCTACCAAATTTGAGTTCAAAAAAGACCAGCAGGTAATGGATCTTGGATGTGGAGGCGGCTTTCCGGGTATACCGTTGGCAATCTTTTTTCCTGAAACCAGCTTTCACCTGGTAGATAGCATCAACAAAAAACTGAAAGTAGTCAATGAAATAGCCCAGGCCATTCAGTTGCAAAACGTAACGGTACAACACACCCGTGCAGAAGATATCAAAACACAAAAATTTGATGTGGTAGTTACAAGGGCAGTAGCACCGCTAAAGGACCTCTGGCATTGGAGTAAGCCGCTTCTTAAAAAGAACAGTACACCCGGTGGACTTATTTGCCTAAAGGGTGGCGATTTAAGCCAGGAAATTTTTGAAAGCAATTGCAAACCCCGTGTGTGGCCAATAGAAAATATTTTTACTGAACCCTTCTTTAATGAGAAGTATTTGTTGCAGGTTCCTTATTAAAAAAGCAATTTTTTATGTTATTACCACTTTAGGGTATTGTTGCTGATTTTTTTTTGAAACATCTTTACATCATCATGATTATTTCCATTGCAATAGTAGAAGACAACAACGATATCCGGCAGGCGCTGGAGCAAATAATTGGTATGGCAGAAGGTTTTTCTATATGCTGTTCCTGCGTAAATGGAGAAGAGGCGCTTGCTACCATTCCACATTTAAACCCCAACGTAGTTTTAATGGACATTCATTTAGGCGGCATTGATGGTATTGAGTGCGTCAAACTATTAAAAGAGTCTAATCCTGCTACCTTATTTATGATGTGTACAGCATTGGAAGAAGATGAATCAATTTTTCAGGCATTGAAAGTAGGCGCAAGTGGCTATATTTTAAAAAAGACAACGCCTCCAAAACTCGTGGAAGCCATCCGGGAATTGTATGAAGGAGGTGCACCTATGAGCAGCCAGATAGCCCGAAGAGTAGTGGCTGCTTTTCATTCTCAAATCAATGTAGAAGAGCAACTGCCCAATGACAGAATGAGTTCATTTAATACGCTATCTAAGAGAGAAAAAGAAATTTTAGAAACCCTTGCCAAAGGATTGCTTTACAAGCAAATTGCCGGCCAACTTGGAATAAGTAAGGAAACAGTTAAAAAGCATGTTTACAGCATCTACGAAAAACTGCATGTGGGCAATCGGATTGAAGCAGTCAACAAATATTATGGAAGATAACCTGTCTGCATAACTTTTATTTTTCCAAAAATTTCCATAGCCAGTTATCCGTTTGTGGGGTGCTACCAATCGGGAAATCATGGGTATAGCCGCTATCTGTAAAGCCGCTTTTTTCATAAAACTTTTTGGCTCTCATATTATGTTCCCACACACCCAGCCAAATTACTTCAAACTGGTTTTGCCTTGCAAACTGCTCTACAAATTTCATTAAATCCTGTGCAATGCCCATTCCATGAAACGCTTTGTCCACATAGAGTCTTTTTACTTCAAGCGCTTTCCTTTGTTTCATCAATGGGAAATTACTGTAGTCTTCCATCATGCGCAGGTAACCAATCGACTTGCCATCGCTTATTGCCAAATAATAAAGATCCTGTTCGTTTGCCAATTCATTTTTAACCTGCTGAAGATTAAAATTTTCAGCAAGAAATTGTTGCATATCCTCATCGGTACAAGTGCCGGTGAAAGTATCACTAAAGGTAGCGGCCCCCAAATGGGCCAGTGCTTCAGCATCAGCTAATGTTGCTCTTGTAATGGTAAACTGCATGTATTGAAATGTTGAATAGGAAAAATAATTACAATGGGTGCTTGATTTTTTTGCGAATCTAAAATAGATTAACCATTAAAAATCACTTTTTACTTTCTGGCACTACAACTATAAAAAATTATACCAGTTATTGGCGGTTGATTTCTTACCCGATGCAACAACAAGCATCCGAATTTGTCTGTTATAATTAAGGGAGGTAATTCAATAGAACCGGGATGGTTTTTTATCAAACCTTTCCACAGTATTTACATGACTGGCATATTTGGTTATCTTACGCTTTCATTCTTAAATTGTTATTTATCACAAACCAACATTTCTCTTAGTTACGGGTGAGTATTTTATGAATATTATTTCTATGATAAAAAGCATTTGTATTTATATTTTTCTGCTGTCGCTTAGTTATACTTCTTTAGCACAAACGATAAGGCCGGAATTAATTAATGTAAAACAGTTGGCTAAATACGAGGCAACGCATCCTGAACTTTTTAAAGTTTGTAGTACCTGTCCCAAAAAAGAAATTGATGGTGGATGGAAAACGTTGCATGATGATTTTCCTATCCCTGCAGATGCAATTATTAAAAGGCAGTCAAATAGCCAAAAGCCTTCAGGCCCGTCTGCTCCGCTGTCGCCTTCACCTACCCCGGTTACAGCGTTTTTGGGATATGTTGATCCTTCCCGTACTATTCCTCCGGATACGCATGGAGCGGTAGGGTCCAACCATGTGGTAACTGCCACCAACGATTACCTGCTGATACAATCCAAATCAGGTGCGGAAATTAATCGTATATCTGTAAGCACTTTTACAGGTGTTGCCACTTCCTGCGACCCCTACATTCAATACGACCCTGAATCAAAAAGATTTTTCTATTCTGCCATCGAATGCAACCAGGTTAATGGAAATAAAATGGCGATACTGGTTTCCAATACAAGCGACCCATCAGAAGGCTGGTTCCGGTATAGTTTTGTTCCGGATACTACTTATTTCTTAGATCATCCATATCTTGGTTTTGATAACAGATGGGTAGTAATTTCCGGTAGAAAGTTTCCCCAGTCTCCCAGTAGTTTTACAGGCACCGCTTTATTTGTACTGGATAAAGCAACGCTTCTGGCCAACGGACCTATTACGTTCGGTATAAATGCTCAACGATTGGAAAAAGGGCAAACCAATGGAGATTCACCGCTGCCGGTAACCTTGTACGGAACCAACCCCAGCCCAAATACTTTTTATATTTTACAAAGCTGGAACGGTCTTAATACCTCCATCCGGTTAACAACGGTTACGGGCAACTTGCCCAATGCTACCTGGAATACAACGACCCCCGATGCGGTATTTGCCTTGGGTGGCACGCCCTGGTTATTTTCTCCGGGCAATATTGTGGAGCAATTGGATGAATCAAGAAAACTGGCAACGAACGATTCGAGAATCAGCAGTGCGGTGATGGTAAACGGCAATATCTGGTGTGCACACCACATCGGCATCAGCGACATTAATGTGGCAGTGCAATGGTGGAAATTAAATGGAAAGCCAGGCGATTCTTTTGGCAACGTGTTGCAAAGAGGCCGAATCGGGGAAGGAATAAACAATAGCTACAGATGGTTTCCCAGTATTGCTGTAAATGAAAACGAAGATGTATTAATTGGGTACACCGTTTCAACCAATACATCAAGGGTAAGTGCTGCCTATAGTTTTAGGTCCGCTGGTACGCCTGCAAATACAACCATGGATGAATACATTTATAAGGTTGGATTGAGTACTTATTTTAAAGATTTTGGAGGTCCCAGGGCCAGGTGGGGCGACTACAGCCACAGTGCGCTGGATCCGGTTGATGGATCACTTTGGACTATCCAGCAATACGCCGACCAACGCTCTGGCAATTCAGACATCCAGTCGAAATACGGTGTGTGGTGGGCCCGGGTAAAACCCACCTCTACCTTACTTCAAACCGACGTAGCTGTCGGCAAGATTATTGCACCTGCGCCGGGCATTATTTGCAAACTACCGATAACAGCAACCATCAATCTGCTAAATCTTGGGAAAGATACTATACAAAATGTACAGGTTGGCATGCTGCTGGATGACATCCCCCTGGGGAATTTAAATACGATCACCAACCTGTCAATTGTTTCATATGATAAATCGGGCAATATTAATTTATCCCCGGATTTTACACCAACGCCCGGCAATCATACCCTAAAAATTTTCACCATTAATCCTAATGGAAAGCCGGATTTAAAACCGGAGAATGACACTACCGCTGTTTCCTTTAATGTGCCACCCAAGCATACACTTCCGTATGCAGAAAGTTTTGAAACCCTGCCTTTCCCGCCGGCAAACGGTGCTGCAATTATCAATCCCGATAATAATATTACCTGGGATTTAAACAGCAAAACAGGTAATCCCGGAACTGCATCCATCTGGCTAAATGGCTTTGATTATAATGCACCGGGGCAGAAAGATATTTATAAAACCAGCACCATAAATACAGGAATTTTAGACTCGTTAACGCTCCAATTTAATGTTGCCTATCAGCCCACCAGCAATGGCAGCGATACATTGGCAGTAATAATTTCTACCGACTGCGGCACCACCTGGTTGCCTGCTAACTATAAAAAAGGCGGCACACAATTAAGTACGGTAGTTGGTACAACCGACAAAAGTTTTATACCTGCAGATGCAGGCCAATGGCGAACTGAAACCCTCTCCCTTACCGACTTTTGTTCTATTAAAGCAGATAATATTATGATTGGTTTTCAATCGATCAACGGGTATGGAAATAATATTTATGTAGATGGAATTACCATTACCGGTTATGCCTCCAGCCAGCGAAATGCAGCACTCCGGTCCATCAACCTGCCTTTAGCTGCTATCTGTAGCAATGAGTATGTTACTGAAATAAATTTTAGCAATGCAGGTACAGATACCATTAAAACCCTGCAATTAAATTACCAGTTAGATGGCGGCACTATCAATACCTTTAACTGGACTGGCAGCCTTGCCAGGTGTGGAAATATAACTACCACCCTTCCTTCACTTACCGGAGCAGTTGGAACGCATTTAATAAAAATATTTACAAGCGCCGCCAATGGACTACCGGATCAGTTTACAGGGAATGATACCCTTACAAAAACATTCAGCATTTTTAGTACCACCCCAACCGCCACGCCGGTATTTGAAGGCTTTGAAGATGCTGCATTTCCCAGTCCTAACTGGGGAGTACAAAATGTAACCGGCGGTACTACATTCGAGCGTTCTGTATTAACAGCCAAAACGGGTACAGCATCCATGGTTATCAACAATGCCAATGTACTAAACTCCCTTGGGGCTGTTGATTATTTTATATCTCCATTGGTGCAAAACAGCACCGCATTCGACTCTGTTTTTGTTGATTTCGATTTGGCCTACAAGGCAGGCCAGCAATACCCTGGCTCGGGAGATTTTCCCATAGATACCCTGCAAATACTGGCTACCAAAGATTGTGGTAAAACCTTTACATCTATCTGGAAAAAATGGGGAGATGCATTGCAAACAACTAACAATACAAATAATACGAACAGCAATTTTTTTACCCCCGAAATTAAAGCTGATTGGAAAAAGCAACGGATTTATCTTAGCCCATTGATTGGCGCAGATAATTTTCAATTGTACTTTGCAGTTAAAGGAAATAAGCAAAATAATTTGTGGCTCGATAACATAAACATTACCTCAAAAATTTTACCCCAACGCTTAAAAAAACAGGGCTATTTAATATACCCCAACCCTTTCGATGAAAGCTTTCTTATTCATCACTCCGCAGTTGAACCGCCTATGAATTTACAGTCTGTGCAGGTATTTAACGCAGCAGGCCAATTGGTATGGAGCCGACAATACAATGGAAATGCAGAGCGGCAAATCACTGTTTATTTAAAAAGCCTGTCAGCCGGCATTTATGTATTAAAGTTGATGTATACCAATAAAACAATTGTAGAACGAATTATAAAACAGTAGATCATTCCCAACTTAAAAACATTTAATCAATCATTTTAAAAACAGCTGTTTTATAACCACGAAAAAACGGTAACAGGGGCTTTTCTTTTTAAACTGTATATTGCAAACACTAATTATCTCTTAATGAAATACCTCCCCTTAAATCCTGCAATTTTTATCCAGAACAGGAAACGTTTTATTGAACGGATGGATAAAAATTCCATTGCTATTTTTAACAGCAACGACGAAATGCCAGCCAACGGCGACAGCCTTCATACTTTTAAACAAAACTCGGATCTTTTCTGGCTAACGGGTATTGAACAGGAAGACACAATGTTGGTTTTATTTCCGGATAACCCGGATATAAAATACCGGGAAGTACTTGTACTGACAAGACCCAATGAGATGAGAGAAAAATGGAACGGGCACCTGTTAAGAACACAGGAAGCCACAGCCATTTCAGGCATCAAAACAATTATATGGCTCGATACATTGGATACGCTGTTGCAACCATGGATACATTTATCGGACACCATCTTTTTAAACAGCAACGAAAACGACCGCAAAGCCAGCCTTTTAATGGTAAGGGATTATAGATATGCAGCAGAAATGAAAGAGCGCTATCCTTTACACAATTACAAACGCAGCGCAAAAATTTTAAAAGAGCTGAGGGCCATTAAAACTGCACTCGAGGTAGAGGTAACTCAAAAAGCCATTGACATTACAGATACTACTTTTAGAAGGTTGTTAAAATTTATTAAACCCGGTGTGATGGAGTATGAAATTGAAGCAGAAATTATGCATTCCTTTTTATCTCAAAGAGCCAGTGGAGAAGCTTATGGCAGTATAATAGCAAGTGGCGACAGGGCAAGAACCCTGCATTATATTGAGAACAACCAGGAGTGTAAAGAT
>JANPNY010000255.1:0-7280 GCA_031427745.1 Chitinophagaceae bacterium
CTCATTGGTTTAAAACGCCATTGAAAACGACTGTTGACATTGAAATTATTTTGCTGGGTATTATATTGCAGGAAGGTGGTCCAGAATACTTTTGAGCTAAAACCTATTTCCACTCTTGAACCTACAAGATACAAATCTGCATTTCCATACCTATCCGGAAAACGAAGCTGATTATATTCAAAATCCAACGAAAAATTACCCCAGGGTTGTTTTCTAAAATAAACACTGGCGGTTTGTTGCAACATGCGCCCATTATAGAAGCCACCAGCCTGAAAACCGGCTGCAACATAAAAAAGTTTTCGTGTATCGGTATTGAACTTAATATTACCCTGTTTAAAAAAATATGCGTCAGCTGGCAATGGTAATGCATTGCTGTCTGCTACAAATTTCACAGCATACAACAAATCTGATTGCTGACTGGTACCTCCCACTGAAATGGACGCAGTACTTTTAAAATTTATTGTATACAGTAATTCATTTTTCCTTTCATTAAAACTGCCGTTGGGGTTCCATACAAAGGAATTATTTAATGCAATTATATGCTGATTAATTTTACCTTTTGCCGGATAGATGATGAACTTGTTTGGATTGGTTAGCAGTTTAAACCCAAGTCGGTAAAGTGAATCCTTAGCTGCATCGTAATTGGTAATTCGTTGTATAAATCCCATGTCGGCATAATAATTTGTTGCTACATTATCAAAAGAAAGGGAACTGGTAACCTTGCGGCCAAAATAACCTCCACCAGCCTGGTAATAACTGTTATTTGCCAAAATGCCTTTTTTAAAGGAAGCATGATAACCAGCCCATCCCCTGAACAAACTACGCCTATCGGAAAGATCAATTTGAAGCCCTGCGTTCCGGGAAAAAATATCCAAGGGAAATTTTTCTCTTTGATTTGCATCCATAAAGGCATGCCGGTTTAGAAAATAGCCTTTAAGAACAGACCTTGCCAAAACCCGTTCGTTAAAGGCAATGGCTGTATAATTCTGTGCAGCAAAATCGTTTTGTTTCAACGTTTCCATATTCATAATCCCAATCCTTGTTTTGTTGCCAATATTACCTGTAAGCCTGGCCCCGGCAACTATTGGTATGGCGTTTCCGCTTTTATCCAGCCCTATAGCTCTGGAATAAAATGGCCTTATTTCAGCAGAACCATACTCTGAAAACAGATCAGCATTTTCAAGAAAAAAAGTTCTTTTCTCCGGAAAGAAAATATCAAACCGGGTAAGGTTGGTAACCTGCTTATCTACTTCTACCTGTGAGAAATCCGGATTAACAGTAAGGTCAAGATTCAAGGCAGAGGACAAGCCAATTTTTGCGTCAAAACCTGCAGTTGGTTCTATGCTGATGGATTTATTTTCTTCTTTATTGGTTGAAAAAGCCGTTTTAGTATAGGGAATAAAAGCAACATTGCTATGCACAATTGGCGGGGGAGTATCCCATATTAATCTACCTGTAAAGCCAAGATCAGTAAATTGTTTATCTGCAGGGAGTTTAGCCCACACAGAGTATGCATTGTTGTTTATATCAGCCTGCCCGAAATTGATTCCCCATTCTGTATTGCTTTTATTATAACGCAGTGTTTTAAATGGAATCGCAATTTCCATAGTCCATTTGTCCGGATATTGCTTTACTGCTGTAGTCCAGTTGTTATCCCAGCTCCAATCCAAATCATTACTTCCGCCGGCAGCTATCACAGCTTCTGCCTGCACGTTGGCAACATTGAGAATAAATTCATATCCATTAAGGTGTTCATTATTGGGGTCGATTGTTAATCCTATGCAATCGCTTTGTCCTATGGCCGCATCCCGTTTTAAAGTTTTAATAACCTGTTTTCTGCTATCGTACCCGGTAAATGAAAAGAAAATAAATTGCTCATTATAACAGGTACGCATTTCCACTTTTCTTATAGCCCTGCCAACATCCTGCGGCGACCAGTTGAGGAGATTGCCTGCAACTTCTGCAGCTTGCCAAACGGGCTCATTTAATTCCCCGTTGATGGTGATTTCTTCTGATATTTTTTTTATGTGAAGTAGAAATTCCTTTTGGTTTTCCAGACCTGGAGTTTGCGCAATAATACTAAAGGATAAAATAAATATACAGCATAAAGTAAGCCCCGACTTTGGTATTAAGCTGTTCATGTAAAATTAAGTTTTTCCCTGATGAAAAAAATATTAACAAATAGAATTTAAACAACGGCCGAACTATGGGTATTAATTAAATGATGGGCTTGTAACAGGGAGAAGAATTATGGTACCAATTGCCATAGCAAATTGTATTGCTTTACTCAAACAAGCAATACAGTCCGTAAAAAATAATCAGGATGGCAACAGAAGTTAACCCGAATAAAATTAAATTATACAATTCAGGCACCGGGTTAATGATAGAAAGTATACAACTTATAAATCCAAGAAATGCTCCAAGTCCCATACTGCAAAACCCTGTAAATTGTCTTTTGGAATTTCGCAAACGCTTGTATTCGCTGATATGGGAAGAAATGGTTTCAGCGTCCATTCCCTTTAAAAGCAGTTCGGCTTCAATGGTTTGCAGATCGGGTTGGTTGATAATCCATTGTTCAATGATTTCCGCATCCACGGGAATAGTGTAGGCCATAGCAATCGTTTTTAAGTAGTTTAGTCTTTCCCCACATTTCAATACCTTGTTAAAGTTGAAAAAAATAATCCACAATTCAATTTACGGCGTTTGATTTTTTAAAGCCGTACGCTTTACGCCAATACCAATAACTGGATGGTTTATTAAAATCGTTTTACAACATCCAATCCTTTACAACTCATTTACCATATACCATCAAAACGACCGAAGCAATACCCAATACAATCGAATACAGGTAAATTGATTTGGGATTAAACTTATCCTGTATCCAATAAATTAATGAAAGAACGGGCAAGATAAACAGCAGCAAAATAACCGGTAGCCAAAGTATTTCAAAAATGGCCCCAACATAAGAAATCTGGTAAACATTCAGCAGCCGGGACAGGCCTACAAATAACAATACAAAAACACTGAGTGCCAATACAACTTTACCAATGGCCTGGTTGTTTTTCTTCTTCTTAATCGTTTTCATTGATTTATATATTGGTGAAAATTACTTTTCTAAAAGTACTCGGTAATAATCAGTTATTCAACATTATTTAATACCAATAGCCGGCAGTAAAATCTTTACCACCGGATAGCTGTACATTGCAACCAAAAAAAAATTAAAAAATCGCAGCATTTTTTTATGCAGACCGCTCCCCCACTTATTGTTACGCTTACACTGGACAAAGTTTCGCATGATTATTTTACAACCCTCCGCAATACCCATTACCCCAAACATTGCAATTTTCTTGAGGCGCATCTTACCCTTTTTCATCGTTTACCTGCAGATATATTGTTGGTAGACGAAGTACTAATAAAAACAGCGGTAAGGCCCATCATAAACATGGAAGTAAGCGGCATAACAAATATTGTTTCCGGCGTTTTTTACAATGTGGAGTCTGCTGAATTACTTGCCTTGCATAAAACCCTGCAGCAAGCTTTTAAACCCTGGTTAATTACAAAAGACAGAAAAAAACTGTGGCCGCATATAACTATTCAAAACAAAGTAACGGCTTACAAAGCAGCTCAAACCACAACACTGTTATTACCGGATTTTAAGCCATTCACAATACTAGGAACCGGCTATACCGTATGGCAGTATTGCAAAGGACCGTGGAAACTTGTAAAGCATTATCCTTTTATCTTGTAGATGACAATCTTGAATAACTAATACCAGACGAAAAGCTTTAAAGTGTCTTATTAAAAAGTAAATAAGAGGTGAATTGGAGGCGATGGGGAAAGATAAAATTAGTGGACGGTATCAGATTCGAACCAATGACCTCTACGATGTCAACGTAGCGCTCTAACCAACTGAGCTAACCATCCTTTTTAAGTGATAGGCAAATATAAGATTTCTATTTTTTGGGGAATACAATCATTCCATAACAAGTTAACAGAACTAGGTACCGTTTAAATTTTGTTAGTTTTGAAAGCTTTAAACATGCAGAGGATGTACATTTTAAAAAATTATTGGATTATGAACTTAGGCTGCTTATTATTTGTCGGCTTCATAAAAAAGACGTTAAGAAAATTTGAAAGTCTGGCGTTAAGAAATGAAATTGTTGTTGCCGATGACAGTACTTGTAATTTGCTGGTAAGTTGCACTAAAGCCTAGTCAATTACTGACGTTGGAGCTAATTTCATTTTAGCCGGACATTCAAATTTTTAGTCTTTTTTATGAAGCCTTGATCTTTCTTGTTACTTCTTTGAAGGCAAAGAAGTAAATGGAGTCTGACTAATCAGGTTAAACTATTGCGACCTAAATAATTTGTATACATTATCCCCAAAAACAAACCAACACCATGATTGAACAAACAGAAATGATAATTATAAAATGGCATTACACTCCTCATGCACTTCGTCTGGAAAATGAGGAAACAATTGAGAGCATCACCACATTAGAGGTTATGAGAAAGAGAGCGCCTACAAAAAAAGGGATTGCCTGCAGGCTAAGCTGCTGCTTTACTATAAAGGATATCACTATACTGGAATTTGCAGCAGAAGACTCTTATGTAATAGACCTGGAGGATGTAATTGACAGAGCAGAGCTGTTAGTGATGATTGGGAATTCATTCACAAAATTCCAGGAACATTTTGATTTCAGAAAACTCGGCACCCTGGTACAAAACAATTCTATTGCTCCTTTAAATGAAGGGAAGATGAACCTAGATCCGGTATTGTTATTGTTGCAGTAAAATGTAATTGCGGCGATGCACCCATTCTTCGTTCTTTCATCTATAACCACCATTTCAAATACACCCCTTCTATCCCTTAATTAGCTAATCCACCCATTCATTTCTACCTTTGCCGCTCAATCATACAAAACAAATGACTTTTAACGATCTGAATCTGAACACCGCTCTGCTGAATGCTTTGGAGGATATGGGTTATCAAACGCCTACAAACATTCAGCAAAAAGCTTATGCTACGGCCATGTCTGGTGCAGATGTTTGCGGTATTGCTCAAACAGGCACGGGCAAAACAATTGCCTATTTGTTGCCCTGTCTGCGCCAATGGAAATTTACCAGGGATATTAATCCGCAAATTTTAATAGTAGTGCCTACAAGAGAATTGGTAGTGCAGGTAGTAGAAACGGTTAATCAGTTAACCAAATATATGAGTGTAGTGGCAGTGGGCGTTTATGGAGGGGTAAATATCAACACACAAAAATTATCTACCGAAAAAAAAACAGATGTGCTGGTAGCCACACCAGGCCGGTTGTTTGACCTGGCAATGAGTGGCTCGCTGAAATTAAAATCTATCAAAAAATTAGTGATTGATGAAGTGGATGAAATGCTTAACCTCGGCTTTCGTACACAACTAAAAAATATACTGGAGCTGTTGCCTTCCAAAAGACAAAACCTGTTGTTTTCGGCAACACTTACCGAAGATGTTGAAAACCTGTTGCAACTATATTTTAACAACCCGGTAAAAATTGAAGCCGCACCTACAGGAACTCCGTTGGAAAACATTCAGCAGTATGCATACGAGGTTCCTAATTTTTACAGCAAGGTAAACCTGCTGAAACTATTACTGGCAGAAGATGCGGCCATGACCAAAGTACTGGTGTTTGCTGAGAGCAAAGCACTGGCAGACCAGTTATTTGAACAACTCGAACCCACCAACGAAGGCACTGCAGGCGTTATACACAGCAACAAGGAACAGAACCACCGGTTTAATACCGTGAAGCAATTTAAAGATGGCGTGTATCGCTTTATCATTGCCACCGATATTGTTGCCCGAGGAATTGACATTGCTGAAGTAACGCATGTTATTAATTTTGACACCCCCGATGAACCGGAAAATTACATGCACCGCATTGGCAGAACAGGCCGTGCAGACAGGCCTGGTATTGCCATCACCTTTATTACGCCGAAAGAAAAAAAATGCCAGGAGGATATTGAAGACCTGATGAATTACGCTATTCCCATCCGGCCATTGCCGGAGCATTTGGAAATTTCTGATGAGCTAACGGAAGACGAGAAACCGAAAGTGTACATGAAAGAAATTCAACTGAAAATCCCTAAGAAGGAAGAAGTGGGGCCAGCGTTTCATCCAAAATCTGCCAAGAACAGCAAAGTGAATTTTATCGTTCGCCGCAGAGACAGGATGATGAAAAAATATGGCAAACCCATTACCCGTGGACAAAAAAAGAAATAGTGTTTTTTTAGTAAAGAAGGCGGTTTGTATCTGATTCCAGGCCTCCTGTTAATAAACAAATTACTCTCAATTATTTTACTACCCTATCAATCCAATCTTAAAAAATGCAATACAGAAAATTTGGCAATACCGGTTTAGTGGTAAGTGAAATTGGCTTCGGTGCCTGGGCAATTGGTGGTGCAGCAATGATTGGTAATACCGCCATTGGCTGGGGTGCGGCAGATGATAAAACGTCCACAGCGGCAGTACACCAATCGTTAAATTCCGGTATCAACTTTTTTGATACAGCAGATATTTATGGACTGGGGCATTCAGAAAAACTACTTGGCAAAATTTTGGGCAAACAAAAGGATATTATCATTGCCAGCAAAGTGGGAAATGTTTCCCGTTTCAATCAATTTACAACCGATTATTCCAAACAATACATTATTGAAGCCTGCGAAAAAAGCCTGGTGCGATTGCAACGGGATTACATCGATTACTACCAACTGCACACATCAAGGCTAGTACATTTGCAACAGGGCGATTGTATTGAAGCGATGCAGCAATTGCAGCA
The DNA here is from genome assembly GCA_031427745.1 of Chitinophagaceae bacterium. Lineage (GTDB taxonomy): Bacteria > Bacteroidota > Bacteroidia > Chitinophagales > Chitinophagaceae > Ferruginibacter. Next base: position 6,815 of record JANPNY010000255.1, read on the forward strand.
GCAGGGCAAAATAAGGTACTGGGGCATTTCTTTAAATACTTTTGACCCTGCACCCGAAGCTGATTTTTTTATGCAGCAAAATATGGGCAGCGGTTTTCAGCTCGTATTAAATATCTTAAATCAAATTGCATTGCCGCTGCTTAAAACAGCAGCCGAAAAGGGATACGGCATCATTGCAAGAATGCCGCTGCAGTTTGGTTTGCTCACCGGTAAGTTTGATGGCGGTGTTTCTTTTCCGGACAATGATCACCGGAAAAACAGGCTAACCAACGAGGTGGTTACTGCAGCAAAAAATGCCTTACAACCTGTTTGGGAATTGTGCAACAAATACCAGGCAACCAAAACACAACTTGCCCTCAGTTATATTTTAAGTTACCCGCAAGTCTCCACTGTTATCCCGGGAATAAGAACAGCCAATCATGTATTGAGCAATACACAGGGTTTATTAAAACTGGCTGCAGAAGAT